>DASZGO010000242.1:0-15439 GCA_035938755.1 Solirubrobacteraceae bacterium
CGGGCCGCGGTCGAGAGCAAGGATTTCGGTCAGGTCGAAGCCGCGCTGGCCTCCGATGTGCGGTTTCGCAGCCCAGTCGTATTCAGTCCGTACGAAGGCCGTGACACCGTGGCAGCACTGCTCCGTGTCGTCGGGGATGTCTTAGCCCCGGAGCTTTCGTACCAGTGGCAGGTCCGCGAGGGCGACCGTGAAGTCCTCTGCTTCACCAGCCGCGTGGGTGACCGGGAGGTGGAGGGCGTCGATCTGCTGCGCTATGACGAGCATGGTCAGGTGAGCGAGCTGGTCGTGATGATGCGCCCAGCTTCAGCCCTGGTGGCCGTTCGCGATGCTGTGGCCGCAGGCTTGCAGTCCACATCGGCCTGACCGGGTCCTTGCCGCCGTACGAGCCGCGATGTACGATCCGGCCGGGACGAGGGCGTCCAATCCAAGGACCGGAGTGGTTTCTCATCGTGGGCATTGCGTTCTCCTGATGGTCGGCATCGCGCTCAGTGGGTGCGCGCCCTGATGCACCGCGGGCAAGCCGCCCTGCTGGTGAGCGTCGCTGCGCTAGCCGCGGCGAGCTGCGGCGGTTCCAGCAGCAAGAGCAGTACGAACTCGGTTAGGGGAATAAAAGGGCCTCCTGAAACCGCGCGCACGGCGAGCACCCCTGCGGTCATCGGCAGCACTTCGACAACCAGCGGCGGATCGAATACCGCGTCGTCTAATGGGTTCTGCAACCAGCTCAGCCAGGCGCTCGGCCAGCTCGTCTCTAACACCGGACCCGATGTCTCGAAACAGATAGCGGGGATGCAAGCAGCCCGGGACAATCTGAGGGCGCTGAATCCACCCGCCCCCGCTGCGGGTGATTACGCGAAATTCATCAGCGCCCTGACTACGTGGATCAACGATCTCGAGTCGCGTAAAACGTCGGCTGCACAGCAGGACTCAGGCACGGTGATTGCCAACGAGCATGCAGCCAGCCGGGCCGCCGGCTGTCGCTAACGGCATTTCGCCGCGCCCCTACTTGATCTGGTTGTAAATGCTGAACAGCGGCAGGTACATGGCCACGACGATGACGCCCACCATCCCGCCCACGACGATGATCATCACCGGCTCGAGGATTGAGGTCAGGGCTTTGACGGCGGCCGCGACCTCGTCCTCGTAGAACTCGGCCAGCTTGGTCAGCATCGCGTCCAGGGCACCCGTCTCCTCCCCCACTCCCACCATGGACGCGACCATCGGTGGGAACACCGGCGACTGCTTGAGCGGCTCGGCGATCGTGCCGCCCACCTTGACCGACGCCACCACGGTGTCCATCGCGTGCTCGACCACGGTGTTGCCGGCTGTCTTGCCCACGATGTCCAGCGCCTGCATGATCGGCACGCCGGCGGCGATCAGCGAGGACATGGTGCGGGCCCACCGAGCGATGGCCACCTTCTGCACCACGTCGCCGATCTTCAGGGGCACCCGGAGCTTGAACCTGTCCCACTGCGCCCGCCCGCGCTCGGAGCGCCTCAAGAAGATGAAGCCGCCGATCGCCCCGATGACGAACAGGATCAGCAGATACCACTGGCCACGGATCAGATGCGAGAAGCCAACCATGAACTGCGTCAGCGCCGGCAGCTTGCCCCCGAACTGCTTGAACACTTTCTCGAACACTGGAATCAGGAAGGCCACCAGCGCCAGCAACACGATCACCGCGAAGCTGACGATCACCGCGGGGTAGATCATGGCCGAGCGCACCTGGCGGCGCAGCGACGCGTCCTTCTCCAGCTGGTCGGCCGTGCGCAGCAGCGACTGCTCGAGCAGGCCACCCGCCTCGCCGGTTCTCACCATGGCGACGTAGAGTGGCCCGAATACCCTCGGGTGGCGCTCCATGGCGGTGGACAGCAGCAGCCCGGCCTCGACGTCTTGGCGGACCGCCCGCAGGGTCTCGGCCAGCAGCTTGGACTTCGTCTGGCCTTCCAGCACATGCAGCGAGCGCAGGATCGGCACGCCGGATGACACCATGGTGGCCAGCTGCCGCGTCGCCACGGCCAGATCGGGCAGCTTCACCCGCTGCGGCAGCCGGATGTTGAGTTCCATACTGCGGTACTTGTTGGCCACGTCCAGTACGACCAGCCCTCGGGCCTTGAGCTGGTCGGCTACCGCCTGCTTGGAGACGGCATCCACCTCGCCCTGGGCAGGGACGCCGGCCAGGTCCATGGCTTTGAAGACGAACGTCGGCACGGCTAAGCGGCGAGCTGGTGACCGCCGGGAGAACCGAGCAGCCGCCGAAGCTCTTCGGCGGAGTGAGCCCGCGACTCGGCCAGCGCCTGAGTAATGGTGCCGGCTCGGACCAGCGAGGCTAGCGACGCGTCCATCGTTTGCATCCCGTGCGAACCGCCGGTCTGCAGGACCGAGTAGATCTGGTGGCTCTTCGACTCGCGGATCAAGTTGCGCACGGCTGCGGTGGGGAGCAGGACCTCCGCGGCCACGCAGCGGCCGGACCCATCGGCGGTGGGCAACAGGGTCTGGGTCATGATCCCCTGCAGGGCCACCGACAGCTGGGCCCGGATCTGGCCCTGCTGCCCCGAGGGAAACACGTCGATGATCCGGTCGACCGTCTGCGCGGTGTCCTGGGTGTGCAGGGTGGCGAACACCAGGTGCCCGGTCTCGGCCGCGGTGATGGCCGTGGAGATAGTTTCCAGGTCACGCATCTCGCCGACCAGGATCACGTCCGGGTCCTGGCGCAACGCGGCCTTCAGCGCCTCGCCGAAGCTGGTGGCGTCGGACCCCAGCTCGCGCTGGTTGACGATGCACTTCTTGTGCTGATGCAGGAACTCGATCGGATCCTCGATCGTCATGATGTGCTCCTCCCGAGAGGAGTTGATCACGTCGATCAGCGAGGCCAGCGTGGTCGACTTGCCCGACCCGGTCGGACCGGTGACCAGCACCAGCCCCCGCGGCTTGGAGGCGAACTCGGCCACGACAGGCGGTAGCCCCAGCGTCTCCAGCGGCACCACTTCGAACGGGATCAGGCGGAACGCGGCGCCCACGGCGGCGCGCTGAAAGTAGGCATTGACTCGGAACCGGGCCCTGCCCGGAATCTGGTAGGCGAAGTCGAGCTGCCAGTGGTTCTCGAACTTCTGCCGCTGCGAGCCGCTGAGGATCGAATACACGATCTCGCGCGTGTCGGTGGGGGTGAGCGTGGGGTAACCCTCGACCGGGATGAGCCGACCCCGGATCCGGACCATCGGGGGTGCGCCGGCGGTCAGATGGAGGTCCGACGCCCGCCGGTCCATTACCTCAAGCAGTAGCGAGGCGAAATCAATCTCCATGCGGTGGCTATCGGCGCCGCGGATCACCTGGATTAGCAGGCTGGCCGGGGCCTGGACGATGCTTTATCCAGTGCCGGTGACCCGGGATACCTCAGCAATCGAGGTTACCCCGGCCCTCACCTTGTCCAGCCCGTCCTCACGCAGCCTCCGCATGCCCTCCCGCACTGCCACACCGGCGATTTCTTCCGAGGAGGACCGAGCCAGCGTGAGGCCCCGGATATCGTCCGACATGCCCATCACCTCGAACAGGCCGATCCGCCCGCGGTAACCCATCTGGCCGCAGCGCACGCAGCCCACCGGCTCGTAGGCCTCGATGTCGAACTGGGTTTGGAAGCCGTGCTCGCGCACCACCTCGGCCGGCAGCATCGTCCGTTTCTTGCAGTGCGGGCACAGGGTCCGGGCCAGCCTCTGAGCGACCACGCAGTCGACCGCCGAGGCGATCAGGAACGGCTCGATCCCCATCTCGATCAGCCGAGTGATCGCCGACGGAGCGTCGTTGGTGTGCAGGGTGGACAGCACCATGTGCCCGGTCAGCGCTCCCTCGACGGCGATCTGCGCCGTCTCGCGGTCGCGGATCTCCCCGACCATCAGGATGTCCGGGTCGGCCCGCATCATTGAGCGCAGCCCGGTGGCGAACGTGAGGCCGGCCTTGGGGTTGACCTGGATCTGCGTGATCCCGTCGACCTCGTACTCGACCGGGTCCTCGATCGTGATGATGCTCTTCTCCGGGGAGTTGAGCTCTCCGAGCGCGGCGTACAGCGACGTCGATTTCCCCGAGCCGGTAGGCCCTGTGACCAGCACCGCCCCGTGGGCGCGGCGGAACGCGCGGCGGAACCGTTCCAGCTCATGGCCTGCCATGCCCAGCTTCTCCAGCTCCAGCTGGACGTTGTCCTTGTCGAGGATGCGCAGCACCACCGACTCGCCGTGCACGCTGGGCAGCGTGACCACCCGGATGTCGATGTGGTGTCCGTCCACCGTCAGGCCCACGCGCCCGTCCTGGGGCAGACGCCGCTCGGAGATGTCCAGCTCGCTCATGATCTTGATCCGGGAGATGACCCCGGCCACCATCCGCTTCGGCACTGTGGTCTCGTCGGACAAGACGCCGTCGACCCGCATTCTGACTCGGAGCTCGTTGCCCGGCCGGCCCTTCTCGTCCACGTTGGGCTCGAGGTGGATGTCCGACGCGCCGCGCTCGGCCGCCTGGGCGATGACCGAGTGCACGAGCTTGATCACCGGCGCGTCCTCGGCGGACTCGCGCAGGTCCACGATCTCCAGCGGCCCGGCCGCCTCCTCGGCCTCGTCCACCGCCTCCTGCACCACATCCTCGAAGTGGTTCATCCGGGAGATCAGCGCCGCGATGTCCTCGGCCGAGGCCACCGCAGGCCGCACGTCCATACGGGTGATCATCGCGATGTCGTCGACTGCGATGACGTTCGATGGGTCGGCCATGGCCAACAGCAGCGTGCGGTCGTCGAGGTAGCTCACCGGGACGGCCGCGTAGCGTTTGGCGGCCGCTGAGCTCATCAGGTTGGCCGCGGCCATGTCTACCTTGAGGATTCCCAGGTCGAGGTGGTCCAGGCCGTAGCGCTCGGCAATCGCGCGCGACAGCTGCTGGGGCGTGATCGCTCCCTGCTCAAGCAGCATCTGCTCGGGCGGCGCTCCCGCCCCGCGAGCCTCCTCGATCGCGCGCTGCACCCGCTGCTCCTCGCAGAAGCCCAGCTCGACCAGAACGTCGGTCAGGAACCGGCTGGAGCCGCCGCGCCGGCGCGGCGGGGTGATGCCGGTCCCCGGTTTCTCGGCGCCGTCGGCCCGGCCCTCCTGGTCCAGCGCATGTAGATGAAGGATGTTGTCGCTCACGGCTGCCTCCCCACCGCCTGGCGCATGACCTCCCGAGGCGCCGGGCGCCCGGTGAACAGCTCGAAGCCCAGAGCCCCCTGAGCCACCAGCAGCTGGAGTCCGTCAACCACGGCCAGACCGGCCCGGCGGGCGGCGCTAATCAGGGCAGTTTCGGTGGGGGAGTACACGAGGTCAACTACGCAGACATACCTCGCTTCCCATTCGGTGGGGAGCGGCAGATGCTTTAGCTGCGCGCGGAAATCCAAACCGATGGTGGTGCAGTTGATGAGCAGATCCGCCTCGGCGGGTTCGGCGACCGCTGTGCCGCCAAGCTCCTGGGTCAACGCGGCGGCCCGCTCCGGGGTCCGGTTCCACACGCTCACCCGCTCCGCGCCGCCCTGGACCAAAGCCCACACCACCGCGCGGGCGCTCCCCCCCGCCCCCATGACCTGCGCGGTGCGGCCGCGGGGCGAGAACGGGAGCGCCTCGATCAGCCCGGGGGCATCGGTGTTGTCCGCCACCATCGTCCCGTCGGCCTCGAACCGCAATGTGTTCGTCGCGCCGATATCGGCCGCGCTTTGGCTGGCCCGGTCGGCGAACCCCAGCGCGGCCTGCTTATGCGGGACGGTCACGTTCACCCCCCGGAACCCGGCGGCCGGGAGAGCTCTGACCGTCTCGGCCAGCAGCTCCGGCGGGACGGGCAGATGCTGGTAGCGCCAGCCGGTCAGGCCCGCCTGGCGGAGGGCGGCATTCTGCATCTGGGGCGAGCGGCTGTGGCTCACCGGCCAGCCCAGCACGCCCAGGCGCGTCCGTTCGGCCACTTAGCAGCGCGCCGGCGAGCGTCCGCCCCGCTGGCTGCGCGCGGCGTTGTACTGCTGCTCTTGCTGCAGGAACTGCGCGTAGGTGGAGGCGAAGGCGTGCTCGCCGTTGCCGCACGGCTTGACCACAAAGAACAGGTAGTCGGTGGTGGCCGGATGGGCTGCGGCCTGGATCGACGACAGGCCGGGGTTGGCGATCGGGGTCGGCGGCAGACCCTTGTGCACGTAGGTGTTCCAGGGCGAGGGCGCGCGCAGCTGTGATTCGGTGATCGGGCTGGTGTAGTTGCCCACGGCGTAGCGCACCGTGGCGTCGATCTGGAGGAGCATTCCCTGGCGCAGCCGGTTATAGATCACGGAGGCGACCAGCGGCCGGTCCTTCTGGGTCTCCGCCTCCTTCTCCACCATCGAGGCCACGATCAGCAGCTGGTAGGGCGAGAGACCGCGGCTGCGGGCATACCCCAAGCCGACGCCGGCCCACTCCTGCTTGAACCGCTTCAGCTGATCGTTCACCAGCGTATCGACGTTGATGGGCACCCGCAGCTGGTAGGTGTCGGGGAACAGGAAGCCCTCGAGCGAGTTGGTGCCCCCCGGAGCACCATACGTACCCGGATTGAGCACGTGTGAGTGTCGCGAGGCGGCGACGTAGCTCCCCTTGACGCCTTGTGAGTGCAACAGCTGATTGATCTCCTGTCTCGTCTTGCCCGGCGTGATCGTGACGCCCGTGGTCGGCACCGGCGGCGGCGGCGTGCTCAGGACCTTGATCACGTCCCCATAGCTCATGTCCTGCCGCAGGTGATACGTGCCGGGTAGCAGCTTGCTGCTCGACAGTGCCTCGCGCAACTTGAACAGGAAGCTGCACGAGGGGAAGCTGCAGGAGATCACACCCTGGCGCTCGAGCTGGTCCCCGATCTGGCTGCTCGAGGCGTGCGCCGGAATGGTCACCGTCACGTCGCCATGGCCTGAGCCGTGGAAGGGCTGGAACAGCTCGACCAGGAACCAGATCACGGCTGCCGCGAACACCAGCGCCACCAGGGCGATCACCCGGCCGACCCGCGAGTGAGGGGCGCCGAACCGGCGGTGACGGGGATCAGACGGTGGCCGGCGCGGCGGTTGCGCTTCCGCGGTGCCGGCGCGGCCGCCGCGGGCCTCGCGCCAGCCCACCCGGCGGGTGCCGGCGGCGTGATCATCATCACCCGGCTGGGCCAGCTCGAGCTCACCGGTGTCGTATGGGGAGACCAGATCGGACTCATCGGTCGGCTGGGGCGGCGGGGGCTGGACCTCAGGCAGCGGAGGTGTCTGAGGCGGCGGAGGCGCGGCCTGGGGAGGCGGCGCCGCGGGGTCCGGCGGCGGCGCGGGCTCCTGACCGAGCGGCGCGATCGGTTGCTGGCCCGAACCTCCTTGACCCCGCCGGCGCTCTCGCTCCAGGCGGGCTGCCTCGCGCTCTGCTGCCGTGCGCTCGCGGGACTCACTCATCCGTTGTCTCCCGGCTGGGCAGCCAGCCAGCTCTCCAGTAGATGTGCGGCCGCCCGTGAGTCCTCGCTGGCTCGACCACCTGTGCGGGCAGCCAGCCGGGTAGTCAGTCGCTCGTCATAGAGCTCGACCGGTACCGGCAGCTCTCGCTCCAGCCGCCGGGCGAAGTCTCGCGCCTCGGCGGTCTGGTCGGAGTCAGACCCAGACAGGCTGAGCGGCAGCCCGACCACCACGCGCTCGGCGCTCAACTCGGCGACCAACGCGCGGAGCCGCGCCCTGCCCCGGCGGGTGCTGGGGCTGGTCACCGGCTCAATGGGGGTGGCCAGGACGCCGGTCGGATCGCTGATTGCGCACCCGCAGCGCGCGCTTCCGTAGTCAAGCGCCAGCACTCTCACGCAGGCTAGTGACTTCCACTCAGGGCTGCCTCCACCGTCCGGCGAGCCGTCTCAAGCGCCTCGGGGAGCTTGGCGGTGTCTTTTCCTCCGGCCCGCGCCAGCGTGGCGCGGCCCCCGCCACCGCCCCCCGCGACCGCTGCGGCGGCGCTCACGATCTCGTTGGCCCGCACCCCGCGGGACACCAGTGAGGGGGCGACGCTGGCCACCAGGTTGACCCGGTCCTCACCGGCGCTGCCCAGGACGATCGCGGCATCGCCCAGCTTGGCCTTGAGGCGGTCCACGAGCTCCAGCAATGCCTTGTCGTCAGGCACGGGCACTTCGCTGACCAGGATCACGGCCCCGTCGTGCGCGACCGCTGAGCCGATCAGTTGCTCGACGTCCACCGCGTCGGTCCCGCTCGATCGGGCTTCGCCCTTCTCCAGCTCGCGCACCCGGCTGCGCAGCTCCTGGACGGCGTCCGGCACCAGCTCCGGGGTCACCCGGAGCAACCGGGCCGCCGCCCCGAGCGCCCGATCGTGGTGGCGTACCTGCGTGACCGCCTCGGGGCCGGTGATGGCTTCAATGCGCCGCACGTTGGCCGCGCTCGACGTCTCGGTGGTGATCTTGAACAGTCCGATCTCGGCTGTGAAGCTGACGTGGGTGCCGCCGCACAGCTCGCGGGAGAACGAGCCGTCCCCCACCTCGACCATGCGCACCACGTCGCCGTACTTCTCGCCGAACAGCGCCATAGCGCCCAGCCGCCGAGCCTCGTTGAGCGTCGTGATCAGAGCATGCACCGCCTGGTCGGCCAGGATCCACTGGTTGACCTGGTCCTCCACATCGGCTCGCTCCTGCTCACTCAGGCCCTGGCCGTGGGTGAAGTCGAACCGCAGCTTGTCCGGGCCTACGTAGGAGCCGGCCTGGTGGACGTGAGTGCCCAGTCGCTGGCGCAGCGCGGCGTGGAGCAGATGGGTGGCGGTGTGGTTGCACTCGGTGGCGTGGCGGGTCACCTGATCCACCTGCGCGTGCACCCGCTCGCCGGGCTCGAACCGGCCCCGCTCCACCGCCAGCGCCACCACCTGGTCCTCACCGATCCGGAGCACGTCCTCGACCCGCGCCCGGCAGTCGCCGTCCGCGCACTCGACGTAGCCAGCGTCGGCGATCTGACCTCCGCCAGTGGGGTAGAACGGCGACTCGACCAGCTTGGCCAGCACCCTCTGCCCGTCATCGCGGTGCACGGCGCCGATCGTGGTCTCCAGGTCGGTGGTCTCGTAGCCCTTGAAGTCGGTCTGAAAGCCCGCCCGGCCCACCAGTGCCACCGCGCGCTCGCGCAGCTCCTCGCCGGCCCGGGGGCGCCCCGACGCGGCCCGAGCGCGCTGGCGTTGCTGGTTCATAAGCCGTTCGAATCCGTCTTCGTCCACGCCCAGGCCCTGCTCGGCCGCCAGCTCGCCGGTGAGCTCGATGGGGAACCCGTACGTGTCGTGCAGCATGAACGCGTCGTCGGCGGAGATCCCCTCCTCGCCCTGCTCACGGGCCCGCTCTAGCAGCCCCGACAGCAGGCGGGTTCCTTGCTCCAGGGTTCGGCCGAATCCCGTCTCCTCGGCCGCCACCCACTTGTGCACGTTCTCATGCTGCTCGTGCAGCTCCGGATATTCAGAGCCCATGATCTCGGTCACCCGGTCGGCGTACTGGCCCAGGAAGCCGGGCTCAAGCTCCAGCGCCCGGCCCTGCTGGATGGCTCGGCGCATGATCCGCCGCAGCACGTACCCGCGGTCCTCGTTGGAGGGCACCACTCCGTCGGCGGTCAGGAACGTCATCGCGCGCGAGTGATCGGCCAGCACGCGCAGCGCCCGGTCGGTAGCGAAATCCTGGCCGTAGCGACAGCCCGACAGTTCCTCACCTAAGCCCATGAGCGGGGCAAATTGGTCGGTCTCGAACACCGAGGGCTTGTTCTGCAGGATCGCGGCCAGCCGGTTGAGGCCCAATCCCGTGTCGATGTTCTGCTTGGGCAGCGGCGTCAGGGTGTTCACGGGGTTCTGGTCGAACTGCATGAACACGAGGTTCCAGTACTCGAGGAAGCGTTCGTTGTCCCCGCCGGGAAGGTCGTCCGCGTTTCCGAACTCGAGCCCGCGATCCAGGTACAGCTCCGAGCACGGGCCGCACGGGCCCAGCGGCCCGGCCTGCCAGAAGTTCTCGGCGCGCGGGCACTCGACGATGCGCTCTCGCGGCACTCCGATCTCCAACCACGCTTCGATCGCCTCCTCGTCGGGCCCCAGGCGCAGCTCCTCGTCGCCCGCGAACACCGTGATCCAGATGTCCTCAGCCGCAAAGCCGAACCCCTCGGTCGACAGCTCCCAGGCGAACCGCGCCGCCTCCCGCTTGAAGTAGTCGCCGAACGAGAAGTTGCCCAGCATCTCGAAGAACGTGAGGTGCCGGGTGGTGGTTCCGATGATGTCGATGTCGGCGGTGCGAAAGGTTTTCTGGCACGTGGTGACCCGCTGGTGCGGCGGCCGCTCGATCCCCAGGAAGTACGGCTTCAGCGGGTGCATGCCGGCCACCGTGAACAGCGCCGAGGGGTCGAACTCCGCCGGGATCAGCGACGCCGAGGGCAGGCGCTTGTGATCGCGCTCAATGAAGAACTCCAGAAAGGTTCGCCGGATGTCGTCCGAGGTCATGGGGACCGTGAGTGTAGGAGTCGCCTGGAACCTAAAGCCGCCGGACTGGGGTGCCAACAAAGGTTGTAGATCCAGGGCAGGGGCTTGAGGTTTGCAAGCCGTGAACCGTCTATATGAGTGAGTGTCGACCACCCGTACCCAGATTCTCCTGCGCCGCATCGGCGTCTTGGCCGCGCTGGGGCTGCTGGCAGCGGCGGCGCCAGCTGCCCACGCCGCCAGCTTCGATCCCCTGGGCTTTCAGATCATCGCGCCGACCGGCGGCCTGACGGTTCACGAGAACGCCGGCCAGGCGGTCATCACGGTCCAGCGCTCGCAGGCGGAGTCCCTGTTCAGCGCTCAGGTCCGCTACATCACCTCGGGCGACGGTTACAACCCGGCCATCAACGCCCCGTTCGACTGCGGCGGTACCCCGTGCACGGCGACGTCCTACGACTTCACCACGGTGAAGGACGAACTCGACTTCGAGCGCGGGCAGACCAGCCTTAGTTTCGCCATCCCGATCGTCGACCACGGCACGGCCAGCACCCCCAAGACGCTGCGGGTCTCGCTGTACGGGCCTTCCCCCATCGGCCTCGGCCCGGTGTCCACCAGCGTCCTGACCATCCTCAACGACGACCCGGCGCCGGCCCGAGATCCCGTCAATCCGCTCGGCTTGACCAAGGTCACGGACGGCAACCCACTGACCGGAATGCGGTTCTACGTCGACCCGAAGAGCGAGCCGGCCAAGGCCGCCCACAGCAACCCGGCGCTGCGGGTAATCGCCAGTCAGCCGGGGGCGCAGCGATTTGGCTTCTTCACGCCGTCGGAGTACGTGCCCGACGTGGGTACCGCGGTATCCCGGTACCTCAGCCGGGCGGCTACCGACGCTCCCGGCGCGGTGCCAATGCTGGCCACATACGCACTGGTCCACGGGGTGCGGGGCAACGGCGACTCGCCGGACTTCGTGGCCCGATACCACAACTTCGTCGACGGCTTCGCCCGTGGGATCGGGTCCTACCGCGCCGTGCTGTTCCTGGAGATGGACTCCATCATCACCGCACCGGGGCTGAACGCCCACGGCCGAGCCACGCGAATGGGGGAGATCAACTACGCCATCGACACGCTGCTCGCCAACTGTCCGCGCCTGGTGATCTACCTCGATGCCGGCGCGGCGGACGCGGCTCACGCGCCGGTGGTCGCCCGGCTGCTCAGGCAGGCGGGCATCGCCAAGATCCAGGGCTTCTTCCTCAACGCCACCCACTTCGACTGGACCAGCAAGGAGATCCGGTTCGGTGAGCAGGTCTCCCGCCTCACCGGGGGCAAGCACTTCGTGGTCAACACCGGCGCCAATGGCCAGGGCCCCCTGCGGCCTCCCGACATCGTGAGGGATGGGAACGAGGTGCTGTGCAACCCGGTGGGCCGCGGGCTGGGGCCCAAGCCGACCACCCACACCGGTTACAAGAACGTCGATGCGTTCGCCTGGACCACTAACCCCGGCGAGTCCCTGGGTCAGTGTCAGGAGCTGGGGCCGAACTACGAGTTGCCCGGGGCGCCGCCCACTGGCGTCTACTGGCCCAAGCTCGGGGCCATGCTGGTCCGCAACGCGGACTTCGGGGTGCGGTAGCGCCGGCCCCGATCGGGGGAGGATCGGCGGGCGCGGGCCGGGCGGGCACGAGTAGAGGCGATCGGGCGAGCGAGACGCCGGGCGGCCGATCATCGAGATCTCGCTACTGTGAGCGGGTCCCGAGGTCGTACTGATCAAGGTGGGTGCCAGTGAGCTACGGCGCAGCGGAACGGAACGGAGTGTCTTGCTCAGGGCTCGTGTGATCGCGGCGGTGCGCCGCCGCGGTCCGTTAGCGGGGGCCCTGTGCCTCTGCCTGAGCGTTTGGGCAGCTTCCTCGGGGGGGGGCGAAGAGCAGAGGCACCTGTCCTCGAGCCCCTACACGGTGTCGGTCACGTTGACCACCGCGGACATGCGCCAGGCGATGAGTGCGCGGCCGTCACTAAGGAGCTCCCCGCGGGCCCGGCCCCGGTACCCGCTGGTCGAGGTCAACGATCAATCCCGGTTCCAGCGGTTCAAAGGCATCGGCGGGGCCATGACTGATAGCTCCGCATGGCTGCTCGAGGATGAGCTGCTGCCGCAGGAGCGCGATCGCTGGATGACCAATCTGTTCAGCCGCCGGGCCGTGGGCCTGAACTTCCTGCGGGTTCCGATCGGAGCTTCCGATTTCACCGTACACGGGAGCCCGTACTCGTATGACGACCTGCCGCCAGGCCAGGTGGATCCTCGGTTGAAGCGGTTCTCGATCGTCCACGACCTGGCCTACGTGATCCCCGCCCTGCGCCAGGCGTTGTCGGTCAATCCAGCCACCCTGCTGCTGGCCAGTCCGTGGAGCCCGCCCCCTTGGATGAAGGGCAACCGCCAGTTCAACAACATCCAACACAAGGGAACGATCCGTGCGTCCGACGAGCCCTCGATGGCGGCCTACATCGTGAAGTTCCTTCAGGCGTACGCCAGCCAGGGCATCCACGTGAAGGCGATCACGGCCCAGAACGAACCGTCGGTCCAGAGCAACTATCCCGGCGCCACGTTGCCCGCATCCCAGGAGTCGGACCTCATCGCCCGCTACCTGCATCCGGCCCTGCGCCGCGCCGCACTGTCCGCGGTGTCGATCTACGGCTATGACGGCAGCTGGGGCGGCTACGCGTGGGACGTCGCGGGGGGGCCGGCCGGGGGGGATCTAGCCGGGATTTCGTGGCACTGCTACGTCGGCAGCCCGGACCTCATGCGGAGATTCCACGGTTATCAGCCGAGGTTCGATCAGGTGGTCGGTGAGTGCGCAACCCCGCCGCGCCCTTCGACTTCCGCGATGCTGATCGCCTCGTTCCGCAGCTGGGCCAACCGGGTTGCCATGTGGAACCTCGCCCTCGATCCAGACGGCGGGCCGGTCCAGCATCCGAACATCGCCTGCGCAGGGTGCAAGGGGATCATCACGGTTGACCCATCCACACACACGGCCAAGCCGACGCTCGACTACTACCAGCTGGCTCAGTTCGGGCATTACGTCCGGCCCGGCGCCACGCGGATCGACTCTTCGACGTTCGTCACGCAGGACGTCAACCCGCCCAAGACGTATGGACTCAACGACGTCGCGTTTCAGAACCCGGATGGGCAGACGGTCCTGATCGTGAACAACGACGCGAAGGTCACCAAGCCGTTCACAGTGGGCGACCGCGGCCAGTACTTCAGCTACCGGCTCGCTCCCGGCGCGACCGTCACGTTCACCTGGCGGGCGTCATAGGCGCGGGCCACCGGGCACCGCTCGCCCCCGCTGGGCCCTACGTCCGGGCAATAGTGCCCCAGCCGATGACCAACTCGCCGTCCATCAGGCACGCGAGCTGCCCAGGCGCCGGACCCTCCGCCGGCTCGTCCAGGTCGATCGGCATCAGCCGGTGGCGCCCCGCCATCGGCGAGCCGGGCAGCCTGGCGCCCAGCGGGCGCGCGTGGTAGCGCAGCTTGACTCGATCCACGCGGTCACCTGAGCGGTGCAGCCGCACGCCGCGGACCGCCACCCGATGCGTCTGCAGCGCGGCTCGCGGCCCCACCACCACGTGGTTGGCCGCGGCCTGCTTGTCCAGCACGTACAGCGGCTCGCTGCGGGCCACCCCCAGCCCCCGGCGCTGGCCCACCGTGTAGCGGTGCTGACCCCTATGCTGGCCCAGCTCGCGGCCGCCGCGATCGACGATCGGCCCGGGGCGGTCACCCAGCCCCCCGTGCCGGGACAGGAACCGAGCCCGGTCGGTGCCGGCCAGGAAACACAGGTCCTGGGAGTCGACCTTGGAGGCGACCGGAAGGCCGGCCTCCCGGGCCAGCTCACGCACTCGAGGCTTGCGCAGCTCGCCCAGCGGAAACCACATCCGGGCCAGCGACTTCGAGGACAGCGCGGCCAGCATGTAGGTCTGGTCCTTGGCCGGGTCGGCGGCCGCCCGCAGCAGAGGACCGTCGGCGTGCTCGGTCTCGGCCTGGCGGGCATAGTGCCCGGTGGCCAGCCGGCGGCAACCCAGGCGGTCGGCCAGGGCCAGCATCGCGTCCAGCCGCACGTGACCGTTGCAGCCCACGCACGGATTCGGGGTCTCGCCGGCCGCGTAGCCGGCGACGAACGGCTCCACCACGCCGCGGCGGAACTCGTCCCGCAGGTCGATCGTAAAGTGCGGGAGGTTCATCGAATGGGCCATCCCGCGCGCCGCGGCCACCGCCGAGGCCGAGCAGCAGCTGCGCTCCGCATCGGTCTCGGGGTCGGCCCACAGCTCCAAGGTGACCGCCACCGTCTCGCCGCGATGCGCACACAACAGTGCGGCCACCGCGCTGTCCACGCCGCCGCTCATCGCGACCAGCGTCCGATTGGCCAACGGGGGTAGCACCGGCTGCGCCCTGACGGCGATCCCCAGGGCTCGGGCCAGCGCCTCGGCCGCGACGTCGGCCGCGTGCAACTTGCCCGGGCTGAGCCCCCCCAGTTCCTCGGCGATCTCCCGGGGGCCAATCCGCGCAGCGTCGAGCACCGTGCGACCGCGGCTCAAGGTCACCGCGGCGCTCCCCGCAGCCGTGGCAGCGCCACAGCCCCGGGCCCGGAATCCGGCCTCGGCCACGCGCTGGTCGCGGATCGCTAAGCCAAACTCGATCTGGTCGCCGCACGCGCCGCCTTCAACCTTCGCGGGCGAGCAGCCGGCTGGAATTCGCTCCCGCCCCTGCGGGGAGCTCAGGTGATGTTCGAAAGCCTCCGGATCCATCCCGGCGAGGATAGTGCCGGGGCCAGGCTGGACCGAGGCCTCAGCCCGCTGCGACCGGGACCGCCAGCGCGTCTTGGAGCCGCTGCGCGATCTCGAACGAGTCGGCGAACCCGACGATCTCCTGGGCGTGTCGCCCGCGGTCGATGATCACCAGCGTGGGCGAGACGTTCACCGGTACCTGGTTGGTCAGTGCGGCGTAG
>DASZGO010000243.1:0-6652 GCA_035938755.1 Solirubrobacteraceae bacterium
CGAGACCGAGCACCAGATCGAGGCGGCGGTCCAGGAGCCGCCGGTCGTTGGTTCGCGGCCGGGTCGGGTCCGGCGGTTTCACGGGGCGCTCGAGGACTACCTGCGTGAGCTCCACACCCGCTTCGCCGAACTGGATCTGACCGGCCAGCGGATCCTGCTCGACACGGCCAACGGTGCGACGTATCGTGCCGCGCCGGAGATGTTCCGCCGTCTGGGCGCGCACGTCGAGGTGCTGGCCGATGAGCCCGATGGGCGCAACATCAACGCCGGCTGCGGCTCGACCGACCTCGAGTTGCTGAGAGCCGAGATGGCCGGCGGTGACCACGACGCCGGCTTTGCCTTCGACGGCGACGGTGACCGGGTGCTGGCCGTCGACCGCACCGGTGAGGTGGTGGACGGGGATGAGCTGATCGCGCTGGCCGCGCTGCACCTGCGCGAGCGTGACCGGCTATCCGGTGGCGGGGTGGTGGTCACGGTGATGACCAACTTCGGCTTTCACCGGGCGATGGAGTCGGCCGGGGTCGAGGTGGCCACCACCGCGGTGGGCGACCGCTACGTGCTGGACGAGTTGCGGCGCCGGGGCTGGGCGCTGGGCGGCGAGCAGTCCGGCCACATCATCGATCTAGGCCTCGGACCCTGCGGCGACGGCACCGCGAGTGCATTGCTGGCGTTGGAGGCGCTGGGCGGTCGTGACCTGGCCGAGCGCGACGCGATGCAGAAGCTGCCACAGCGGCTGGTCAACGTCCGGGCGTCCAACCGCCAGGCGCTGACCGCGGTGATGGAGGGCCCGGCAGTCAAGGAGGCGATCGACCGCGAACAGTCGGCGCTCGAAGGTCGCGGTCGGGTTCTGGTGCGGGCGTCAGGGACCGAGCCGCTGATCCGAGTGATGGTCGAGGCTCCCAGCGAGGAGGAAACGGGCCAGGTCTGCGTGCGGCTGGTGGAGCTGGTCGAGGGGCAGCTCGTCGCGTCCTCCCAACCGACGTAGGCCAGAGCGGCCTCTAACATGAGGCGTTCGCGCGGCGGTAGCTGAGGCCGTGCGCGAGTCGCGAGGCGGCTCGACCACCCGGATCCAAGGAATCACAAAATGTGTGGCATCGTCGGCTACGTCGGGCCTAAGGACATCCGCTCCGTGTTGTTGGAGGGGCTTGAGAAGCTGGAGTACCGGGGCTACGACAGCGCCGGCATCTCGATCCTGGTCGGAGACCGCATTGACGCAGTCCGGTCGGTGGGCAACCTCGAGCATCTGCGCAACGCAATCGACGCCCAGGCGGCCCGGGGCGGACCCGTAGCTCTGGCTGAGCGGCCCGGCCCCCAGACCGGCATCGGCCATACCCGCTGGGCCACCCACGGCCGGGTAAGCGAGGAGAACGCCCATCCCCACTTCGACACCACCGACCGAGTGCACGTGGTGGTCAACGGGATCGTCGAGAACTACGTGGCGCTCAAGTACAAGCTGATGGAGGAAGGCGCCGTGTTCACCTCCGAGACTGACGCCGAGGTGATTGCGCACCTGATCGCCCACCACAACCGGGGCGACCTGGTCGAAGCGGTGAGGCTGGCCTATGCCGACCTCCGAGGCCACTACGCGTTTGTGGCCGTGAGCGCAGAGCAGCCAGGGCTTCTCGTGGGTGCGCGCAAGGAGTGCCCGTTGATCGTGGGCCGCGGCCTGGGGGAGCAGTTCGTGGCCTCGGCGATCCCGGCGTTTCTCAAGCACACCCGCCGCGTCCAGTACATGGGCGACGACGAGCTGGTGGTGCTGACGCCGGACGACGTGCAGTTCCTGAGCGCAGACGGTCGGCCGCTGGAGCGAGACATCGTCGAAATCGACTGGGACGCCGATACCGCAGAGAAGCAGGGCTTCGAGACGTTCATGCTCAAGGAGATCTACGAGCAGGCGGACGCGGTGGCCGAGACAATCGGTGAGCGCGCGGCCCGGGGCATCGCCATCGACCTGGGCGACATGGGAGCAATCGACGACGAGCTGTTGCGGACGCTGAAGCGGATCGTGGTCGTGGCCTGCGGGACCTCCTACCACGCCGGGTTGATCGGGCGCTACGCGATCGAGGAGTGGTCGCGCGTCCCGGTCGAGGTGGAGATCGCCTCGGAGTACCGCTACCGCAACCCGGTGGTTGGGCCGGGCGATCTGGTGATCGGGATCTCCCAGTCCGGCGAGACCGCGGACACGTTGGCGGCCATGCGCACGGCCGGCCAGAAGGGTGCCGTGGTGCTGGCGCTCACCAACATCATGGGCTCCCAGGCCACCCGGGAGGCGGACGGTGTCCTGTACACGCGCGCCGGGCTGGAGATCGGCGTGGCCGCGACCAAGACGTTCGTGACGCAGGTCGTGGCCCTGTATCTGCTGGCGCTGCGGATCGCCGAGCTCCGGGACACCCTCGAGCAGCCGGTACTGAAGGAGACGATCTCCGAGCTGAAGCGGCTGCCGCACCGGATCAGCGAGCTGTTCGAGCGTGACCTGGGTCCGATCAAGCAGATCGCCGAGCGGTATCACGGTTCTGAGTTCTTCCTGTACTTGGGTAGGCACGCCGGCCTGCCCGCGGCCCTCGAGGGAGCGCTCAAGCTCAAGGAGATCTCCTACATCGCCACCGACGCATACGCGGCCGGCGAGATGAAGCACGGCCCGATCGCGCTGCTGGACGAGAGCACCCCGGTGGTCGTGGTGGCCACCGAATCGCCCGTGCTGGAGAAGCTGGTCTCGAACATCCAGGAGGTCAAGGCGCGGGGCGCCCGGGTGATTGCCGTGGCCAGCGAGGGCGATGAGGAGATCGCCCAGCACGCCGATGATCTGATCCGGGTACCGCAGACCCACTGGCTGCTGGCGCCGACCCTGGCCGTAATCCCGCTCCAGCTGCTGGCTTATCACATCGCGCGGGCCCGAGGGCTGAACGTGGACCAGCCGCGCAATCTGGCCAAGACCGTCACGGTGGAGTGAGCGCGACGGCCTCGGTCGGTATCGACCTGCTGGACATCGAGCGGCTCGAGCGCGCGCTGAAGCGCCGGCCCCGGCTGGCTCAGCGGCTGTTTACCGACGCCGAACGGGCCTACGCCGCCGAGCGGACTCGGCCCGGACAGCACCTGGCCGCCCGGTTCTGCGCTAAGGAGGCGGTAGCCAAGGCGCTGGGGATGCAGGCCTGGAGCTTCCGGGAGGTTGAGGTTGGGGTCCCGCCCACCCACGGCGGCGCGCCGGAGGTCCGGCTGTCAGGCGCCGTGGCCGACCGGGCCGCGGCGCTGGGCGTCAGCGTCTCCGTGTCGCTGACCCACACCAGGCGAGAGGCCGCCGCAGTCGCGATCGCGGCGTGATCGAGACCCGCCGATAGGCTCAGCGTCGTGCCGCTTGCCGACTGGCTGGATCCGCTCTACGACTCCCAGCAGCAGCGGGCGCTCGACGCGTGGGCGATCCAGGAGCTGGGGATTCCCGGAATCGAGCTCATGGAGCGCGCGGGCACCGGACTGGCCGAGCTGGTCATGGACGTGGCGCCCACCGGCCGGGTGGGGGTGGTGTGCGGCAAGGGCAACAACGGCGGTGACGGATTCGTGTGCGCCCGGTTCCTGCGCGATCACGGCCGGGAAGTGGAGGTGCTGACACTGTCGGAGGATCTCTCCGGCGACGCGCTGAGCATGTTTCAGCGGCTGCCTGGCGGCTCGCGTCCGTTCACGTCCGACGCTCTCAGCGGGCTGGTGGCCATCGTGGACGCGGTTCTGGGCACCGGCTTCAGCGGCCAGCCGCGCGATCCGGCGGCCAGCGCCATCGCCGCGATCAACCAGGCGCCCGCCAACGTGATCGCCTGCGACGTGCCCAGCGGCGTCGATGCCTCCACCGGCGAGGTGGTCGGAGACGCCGTCCAGGCCACGGCCACCGCTACCTTCCACGCCGACAAGCCAGGCCTGTGGATCGCCCCCGGCAAGGGCTGTGCGGGTGAGGTGCGCGTGGTCGACATCGGGATCCCGCGTGGCGGACCGGCCGATCCGACCCTGGGCCTGATCGCCGACCGCGTGGCCGACACGATCCCGCGCCGCGGCCGTGAGTCCACCAAGTTCGCCGCCGGCAGCGTGCTGGTGTGCGGCGGCAGCATCGGGCTCACGGGCGCCCCGTCGATGGCGGCCGAGGCCGCGATGCGCACCGGCGCGGGCTACGTGACGGCCTGCGTGCCGGCGTCGCTCAATCTGGTGTTCGAGACGCGGCTGCTCGAGGTGATGACCGTGCCGCTGCCCGACTCAGATGGTTCGCTGAACACGCAGGGCGCCGACACCGTGCTGGAACGAGCTGGCCGCTCCGACGTGCTGGTCCTGGGCCCGGGGCTGGGGCGGCAGCCGGAAGCCAGCGAGCTGGCCCGGGTGTTGGCGGCCCGGGCGGAGATTCCCCTGCTGCTCGATGCCGACGGCCTGAACGCGCACGCTGGGGCGCTGGGCTCGCTGGCCGCCCGCGGCGCGGGAACGGTGCTCACGCCCCACGCGGGCGAGCTGGCGCGGCTGCTGGGCATCGACAGCGGCGCCGTGGGTGCCCAGCGGCTGCATAGCGTCCGGGAGGCGGCCAGCCAGGCAGCCGCGGTGGTGGTCCTGAAAGGCGATGACACGATCGTGGCGGCCCCCGACGGTAGTTGCGGGGTGAGTCGGGGCGGTGCCTCGGCGCTGGCCACCGCGGGTACGGGCGACGTACTGTCCGGGGTGATCGGGGCGTTGCTGGCCAAGCGGCTGGACCCATTCCACGCTGCCTGTGCCGGCGTCCTGGTCCACGCGCGAGCGGGGCAGCGGACGGCCGAGCGGATCGGACCGGAAGGGGTGATCGCGCGCGACGTGATCGAAGAGCTGCCGGGCGTGTTGCGCACGCCGGGAAGCCGGCTCTAATACGCTGGGAGCATCGCCTCGGTGGCCGACATCATGGAGACCGACGTCGTGTCGGTCGGACCCCAACAGGATGTGCAGACACTCCTGAAGCTGATGCGTGAGCACGAGCTGCCCGGAGTGCCGGTGGTGGAGGACGGCAATCGACTGATCGGGATCGTGACCGAGTCCGACCTGGTGATGCGCGACGAGGAGGCCGACCTGCACCTGCCGCATCACATCGATCTCCTGGGCGGGGTGATCTTCCTAGAGTCGATGAAGCACTACGAGGAGCGGCTGCGGCGGGGCCTGGCCTCGACCGTGGCCGACATGATGACCGCGGACCCGATCACCGTCTCGCCTGAGACCTCGGCTTACGATGCGGGGCGGATCATCGCCGAGCGAAAGCACAACCGTCTGCCCGTGGTCGATTCAGAGGGCCGGCTGGTCGGGGTCGTCACCCGGGTGGACGTGCTGGCCGCGCTGGTCGCCGCCGAGTAGCGGGGTCGCGGCCGTGCCGGTGCGTGCCCTGGCGCGAGTCAACCTCGCGGCGATCGAGCGCAACGTGTTGCGCCTGCGGTCCGGTCTGGCTGAGGGCTGCGTGCTGTGCGCGGTGGTGAAAGCCGACGGCTACGGACACGGCGCGGTGCCCGCCGCGCGGGCCGCGCTGGCGGGCGGCGCCGGCTGGCTGGCTGTGGCCACCGCCGGGGAGGCGGTCGAGCTCCGCCAGGCGGGGATCGAGTCGCCGATCCTGATCATGGGCGCGGTCAGCGCCGAGGAGCTGCCGTGGGCGCTGGCTGCCCGGGCCGAGCTCGTCGCCTGGACCGACGAGTTCGTCGACGAGGTAGCTCGGGCCGGGGGGCCCGGGACGCCGATCCACGTCAAGCTCGATACGGGCATGGGACGGCTGGGGACCCGGGACAGCGCGCAGGCGCTCCAGGTGGCCGAGCGGGTGGCGGCCGCCGCCCCGGCGGTCCGTCTGGCCGGCGCCATGACGCACTTCGCCACCGCCGATGACGATCCGGAGTTCCTGGCCGAGCAGCTGCGCGCGTTTGCGCCGTTCGTCGAACAGATGCGACGGCGCTACCCGGGAATCGTCGTCCACGCGGCCAACAGCGCCGCCACCCTGCGCACCGCGCAGAGTCATTTCGACCTGGTCCGCTGCGGGATCGCGATTTACGGCTGCGATCCCGCGAACGCCGATCCGAGCGCGCGTGGGTTCGACCCGGCGCTAGAGCTGACTTCGTACATCGCGGCGGTCAAACCGGCCGAACCTGGAGACAGCGTGGGCTACGGCCGTCGCTTCACGGCCGAGCGTCCGACCTGGATCGCCACCGCGCCGATCGGCTACGCGGACGGGATCCGCCGGGCGTTCACCAACAACCTGGAGGCGCTGGTCGGCGGAGCGCGCTACCCGCTGGTGGGGACCGTAAGCATGGACAACATCGCTCTCGATCTGGGGCCGGAGCCGAGCGCGCAGCCGGGGGACATCGTCACGATCATCGGCACCGACGGCGAGCAGAGACAGACCGCCGAAGAGCTGGCGCGGCGGATTGACACGATCAACTACGAGATCGTGTGCGGCATCTCGGAACGCGTTCCCCGCCAGTACCACCGGGACGGAGCCCCGGTTGAGTGATCTTCCGCAGCCGCTCGCCGTTCTGGCCGCCGGGGACACGCCGGGCTGGCTGGTGGGCGGCGCGGTGCGCGACCGGCTGCTCGGGCGGCCGACTACCGACTACGACGTGGCGATCGTCGGGGAACCGCGGACGCTGGCCCGAAAGCTGGCCCGCAGCGCGAGCGGCCACGCGTT
>DASZGO010000244.1:0-23063 GCA_035938755.1 Solirubrobacteraceae bacterium
CATCGCCTCCACCGCGGCCGAGACCGCGGTGACCGAGGTAGCGGCCGGCTCCGGCTTCTACGCGCCGATGCTGTTTCAGTACTACCGAGACCTGGCTCTGGCGCCCGCCGCCGGGTTTGCGTTGCCGGTGGTCCGCCGGCCGGGGCGGGGCATCGTCACGGCCCTGGGGGGCGGCTACATCGCCTCGGGGCCACCTCGGGCAGACCGGCTGCCCGTGCCAGTGCTCCCGGCCGGGCTGCGCCTGGATCGTCTGGAGGGAGCCGGGGAGGTGCAGACGCCGCTACTGGGATCGGCTGCGGCCTCGCTGCGGCTGGGCGAGAGCGTGTACCTGCGCCACGCCAAGGCCGGCGAGCTATGCGAGCGCTTCAACACCCTGCACCTCCTGGAGGGTGACCGGGTGGTGGAGGAGGTGCCGACCTACCGGGGCGAGGGGCGGGCGTTTTTGTAGCGCGCGTGGCGGCTGTGCTCGGGCGGGTGCGCCGGGCGGGTGCGGCGGGGCGGGCGAAGCGGGGCGGGCGAGGGGGGCGGGCGAAGCGGGGCGCGGCCCGGAACCGCGAACTTTGGCGCTGCGGGTAGTCCATGCCGACGTTTAGCGCCAAAGTTCGTGGCGGCCCCGCATGCCCCCGGCCCCGCCGCAGCCCCGCAGCCCCGGCCCCGCCGCAGCCCCGCAGCCCCGCAGCCCTGCAGCCCCAACCCCGCCCCGCGCCCCCTAATCCCGCCCCGGGTACTTGGGCATCTGGATCCGGCTCAGCACCCGCACCAGCCTGAAGAACAGGAAGCCGCCGGCCACCACGACGGTCAGCGAGATCGCCACCCCCAGCACGTTGCTGGCCCGGACCAGGACCAGGGCGAAGGTCAGGATCACGATGGCCAGCAGCGCCTGGAAGCCCAGGACCGCCCAGTACTTCATCTTCCACATCCCCCCGGCGCACACGAACATGAGGACCGCGAACAGGATCACCGAGAAGGCCTGAGGCCGCGTCCCACCGACCTTCAGCTTCACCCCGACGACAAACAGGATGAGCTGAACGATCCCGTTCAGGGCCGCCACGAGGGCACCCACCGTGATCGGCCAGGGGCGCTCGCCGGGCCGCAGAGGCGTCAGAGTGGCCCGGACCGCGGCGTTCTTTCGCTCCGAGCGGCTCGGGCGCGGGGTGGCGGCCACCGCCACAACCGGCTTGTCCCGCCGGCCGCGCTTGCGACTACGTTGTCCCAACCAGGGCCTCCTCAGGCGTGGTCAGGGCGCGACGCAACTCGCGCGCCACGCGCTCTGGGTCCGACGCCTCGGTCAAAGCGCGGACGACGGCCACCCGCGACGCCCCGGCTGCGCACGCCGCAGCCAGGTTCACCGGCGCGATCCCGCCGATGGCGAAGAACGGCACCGACGCGTGGGCGGCGGCGTACCGCACCAGCTCGAGTCCCACTGCCGGACGACCCGGCTTGGTCGGGGTGGCGTGCACCGGGCCGACCCCGATGTAGTCGACGCCGATCGCCGCGTCGATCTGCTCCGGGCTGTGGGTGGACAGTCCGACGATCCGGTCCGGACCCATGGCTTGCCGGGCGGCCGACAGGGGTGTGTCGTCCTGACCCAGGTGCACGCCGTCGGCTCCTGCGGCGGCCGCCAGGTCAACCCGGTCGTTGACGATGAACAGCGCGTCGTGAGCCCGGCACAGATCTTGGAACCGGCCGGCCACCCGCAGGATCTCCGCGTCCGAAGCTGACTTCATCCGTAGCTGGACCGCGTCCACGCCGCCCCGCAGCGCGGACCGTAGGAACCGGTCGGATTGCTCGTCGCAAACCAGGTACAGACGGGCCCTCTGGAGGCGTTCGGATGGTGACGTCACGCGCCAAGTCTGGCACGGGGGCCACGCTAGGATCGCGCTAGGCATCGTGTCCAACCACAGTTCATTCGACGTGGCAGTCGTGGGGGGCGGCGTAGTGGGGCTGTCGGTCGCCTGGCGCGCGGCCCAGGCTGGTCTCAGCGTGGTCGTCCTCGAGCGCGACGCGGCGGGGTCCGGAACGTCCCGGGTCGCCGCCGGCATGCTGGCTCCTGTCACCGAGGTCACGCTGGTTGAGCGGCGCGCGCTGCAGCTGGGGCTGGCCGCCGCCGAGCGGTATCCCGAGTTCGTGGCCGAGCTCCGGGAGGTCTCCGGGGTGGATCCTGGCTACTACGGCTGGGGAACCCTGCTGCTGGCCCGCGACGCCGACGAGGCCGACGCGCTGGAGCGTGAGCTCGAGCTGCGGCGCGACCTGGGGCTCCGGGTGCAGCGCCTGCGCGGTAGCCAGGCCCGGCGGCTGGAGCCCGCCCTGGTGCCCGGGCTGCGCCTGGCTCTCGAGGTCGAGGGCGACCACGCCATCGATCCCCGCCGGCTCATCGAAGCCCTGGTCCGGGCCGCTCGCCACGCGGGGGTCGAGATCCGGGAGGGGGCCGAGGTGGCGGCGATCGAACCCGGCGCCGTACGGCTCGTCTCCGAGCAGCTGATCACCGCCGAGCAGGTGGTCGTCGCGGCGGGACCATGGGCCGCCCAGATCACCGGGATTCCTGACGCGGCGCGCGTGCCGCTGCGGCCCGTGAAGGGACAGATTCTGCGGCTCCACGACCCGTCGGGACCGGGGCTGATCAGCCGGGTGCTACGGATGACCGGCGGTTATCTGGTGCCGCGAGGCGACGGCCGCTACGTCCTGGGGGCGACCATGGAGGAGCGCGGCTTTGACACGTCGGTCACCGTGGGCGCGGTGTTCGAGTTGCTGCGAGAGGCCACCGAGCTGGTCCCCGGGGCCGACGAGTTCGTGATCGACGAGCTGGCCGCCGGGCTGCGGCCCGCCACCCCGGACAACGCTCCGGCCATCGGACCCGGCGGGCGGCCGGGGCTGCACTGGGCCGTGGGCCACTACCGCAACGGAATCCTGCTGGCGCCAATCACGGCGGAGCTCGTTGTCCAGGGCCTGCGCGGAGAGGATCCGGGCGAGCTGGCCGGGCCCGTATCCCCCGCGCGCTTCACCCGCGAGCCGGCGTCGGTGTAATGGTGCAAGTGCTGGTCAACGGACAGCCACGCCGGCTGGAGGCGGGAGCCACGGTGCAGAGCATCGTGGCGGCATGCCCCGACGCTCCCCAGGGCCGTGGCCTGGCCGTGGCCCTGGACGGCGAGGTGGTGCCCCGCGGTGCCTGGGGGAGCACCCAGCTGGTTGAGGGCGCGAGGTTGGAGATCGTGGTCGCGGTTCAGGGAGGATGAGCTTCGTGGACGGCTCACTGTCGATCGCCGGGCGCCAGCTGCGCTCGCGGCTGATCCTGGGCAGCGGAGGCTTCACCAACCATGAGGTGCTGGCCGCGGCGCTGGCCGCGTCGGGCGCCGAGCTGATCACGGTGGCGCTCCGGCGGCTGGACCCAGCCGCCCGGGGCTCGATTCTCGACGTGCTCGACACAGCCGGGGTCGAGGTCCTGCCCAACACCGCCGGGTGCTACACGGCTCGCGACGCGATCACCACGGCCCAACTGGCCCGCGAGGCCTTCGACACCGACTGGATCAAGCTCGAGGTCATCGGTGACGACCGCACGCTGCTGCCCGACGCAGTGGAGCTGTTGGCGGCGGCCGAGTCGCTCGTCGATGACGGGTTCGTGGTCCTCCCCTACACCACCGACGATCCGGTGCTTGCTCGGCGGCTGGAGGGCGTGGGCTGCGCTGCGGTAATGCCGCTGGGCTCGCCGATCGGGAGCGGCATGGGGATTCGCAACCCCTACAACATCTCGATCATGGTCGAGCAGGCCGGCGTGCCGGTGGTCCTCGACGCCGGGGTGGGCACCGCGTCGGACGCCGCGTTGGCCATGGAGCTCGGCTGCGACGCGGTCCTATGCGCCAGCGCCATCTCCCGGGCTCACGATCCGGTGGCAATGGCTCGGTCCATCCGCCTGGCCGTCGAGGCCGGGGAGCTGGCCCGGGCCGCCGGTCGGATCCCGCGGCGGCGCTACGCCGAGGCGTCGACGCCGGAGGCGGGGGTACCGGTGTTTGAGGACCGCCCGGCGTCGGCCTGAGTCCTGCGTGACCCCCGACGAGCTGATCGATCGCTGGGAAGCGGCCTGGTCCGGCAAGGACCCCACCGCGTTCGCCGAGCTCTGCGCGCTCGAGATCCACTACGAGGATCCGCTGACCAGCGAGCCTCTACAGGGCGCGGCCGAGCTGGGACGCCACGCCGCTCGTCTGTGGTCGGCGTTTCCGGACGCGCGTCTGGAGAAGACCGGCGAGCGCCTGAGCGACGGGCCGTTCCTGGCTGCCCCGTGCAAGCTCCTGGCTACTCACAAGGCGCAGCTCGAGGGCCTGCCGCCGACCAACCGGTTCGTGGTCGTCCACTGCGTGTTCTACTGCGAGGTGCAGCACGGCCTCCTGCTCCGGGTGCGAGCGTTCTTCGACCTCTACGACGCCGCGGTGCAGCTGGGCGTCCTCCCTGCGCGCGGGACGTTAGGTGAGAAGGCGCTGCTGGTCCTGCGCGGGTTTGGTCTGCGGGCCGGCCGCACCTAGCTGGCACTTAGCTGGCCGAAATCGTCCGGTAGCCGTCATTGCAGACAAGCCCGGCCCGCGGGATCATCCGCCGATGGCCAGCCCCCGGCGCATCGTGCTCGTGGCATTCCCGGGCGTTCAGATCCTTGACGTCACCGGCCCATGCGAGGTGTTCTCGCAGGCCGACCGGGCCTCGGCGAGCCGCGAGTACGACCTGGACGTGATCTCACCGGACGGCGCGGCGGTCACAACGTCGAGCGGCGTCCAGCTGATCGCCGACCGCTCGTTTCACTCCTGCCGGGGCCGCATCGACACCCTGATGGTGGCCGGAGGGCTCGGGACGCGCGAGGCCGCCCGCGATGAGCGCCTCGTGTCGTGGCTGCGGCTGGCGGCGCGCCGCGCGCGCCGGGTGGCCTCGGTGTGCACCGGTGCCTTCCTCCTGGCTCGGGCCGGACTGCTGGACGATCGCCGGGCCACTACCCACTGGGCGTCGTGCGCGGCGCTGGCTCGCAACTACCCCAGCATCGACGTGGATCCCGACCCAATCTACGTCCGTGACGGCGACGTCTATACGTCGGCCGGCGTCACCGCGGGAATCGATCTGGCGCTGGCCCTGGTGGAGGAGGACCTGGGCTCCGCGGCCGCGCTTCGGGCCGCCCGGAATTTGGTTCTGTTCTTCCGCCGTCCCGGAGGTCAGGCTCAGTTCAGCTCCGCGCTGGCCGGGCAGTCGGCCTCCCGATCGTCGATCCGAGAGCTTCAAGCTTGGCTGGCTGACCACGTGGCGGGTGACCTGTCCGTGCCGGCGCTGGCCGAGCGGTCGTTCATGAGCCCGCGCAACTTCTCACGCGTGTTCACCCGGGAGACCGGGGTCACGCCCGGCGCCTACGTGGAAGCACTGCGGGTCGAGCGGGCCCGAGCGCTGCTCGAGACCACCGACCTGCCGGTCGAGGACGTGGCCCGGCGCTGCGGCTTCGGCACCCCGGAGACGTTCCGCCGGGCGTTCGGCCGCCGCGTGGGAGTCAACCCCACCCGGTACCGCACCAGCTTCGCGACCGCCCAAGTGATCCCGATCAGAAAGGCCACAGCATGAGAATCGCCATCCCCATCTTCGACCGCATCACCGCCCTGGACGCGGTCGGCCCCTACGAGGTCCTGGCCCGGCTCCCCGGCGCCACCATCCAGTTCCTGGCCCGGGAGCCCGGCCCCCAGCGCACTGAGACCCGGATGCTGGCGCTCGTCGCCGACGGCTCACTCGACGATCTCCCTGATCCGGACGTGATCGTGGTCCCGGGCGGCTACGGCACGCGCCCGCTGATGCACGACCAGCCGATGCTCGACTGGCTGCGCAACGCGCACGCGACCTCGCAGTGGACCACGTCCGTTTGCACCGGATCGCTGCTGCTGGCGGCGGCCGGGATCCTGGAGGGACTGGAGGCCACGACGCACTGGCTGGAGCTCGAGACGCTACGCCAGTACGGCGTCACCCCGGTGACCCGGCGGGTGGTGGAGCAGGGCAAGGTGATCACCGCGGCCGGGGTGTCCTCGGGTATCGACATGGCGCTGACCCTGGCCGCGCGGATCGCCGGCGACGACGTCGCCCAAGCCATCCAGCTGGGAATCGAGTACGACCCCGAGCCGCCGTTTGCGGCCGGTTCCCCGTCCAAGGCGCCGGCGGCGATCGTCGAGCGGCTGCGGGGACTCGCCGCGGAACGCGCCAGCGCCTGAACGTGCGGCGCGGCTCGCCGTACACTGCCCGGCTTGACTCGCCACCTGCTCACCGGTGAGGAGCTCACACCCCAGGAGCTGGACGCGCTAATCGACCGCGCGCTGGAGCTCAAGCGTGAGCCACTCGCCTCCGATGTGCTGGACCGCCGGACCGTGGCGCTGATCTTCCAGCGGCCGTCGACGCGCACGCGGGTCTCGTTCGAAGCCGGCGTGGTGGAGCTGGGCGGGCACCCGATGGTGCTGCGCACCGACGATCTCCAATTGGCCCGCGGCGAGTCCGTGCGAGACACCGCCTACGTCTTGTCGCGCCACGTGGCTGCGATCGGAATCCGCACTGGTCCGGACGAGCTGGTGCGCGAGTTGGCCGAGCACGCCTCGGTGCCCGTGATCAACCTGCTCAGCGCCGGTCACCATCCCTGTCAGGCGCTGGCCGACCTGATGACCGTGCGGGAGGAGTTCGGACGCCTGGAGGGTCTGACGCTGGCCTACGTGGGCGACGGGAACAACGTGGCTCGGTCGCTGGCGCTGGTGGGCGGGCGCAGCGGCGTCAAGGTGCGGATTGCCTCGCCCGAGCAGTTCAAGCTGGCCGAACCCACTGGCGATGCGTTCCTGACCGATGACCCGCGCGCCGCCGTCGACGGGGCGGATGCCGTGTACACGGACGTCTGGGTGAGCATGAACGACGACCCCGCCACCGCCGACGCCCGCCGGCGGGCACTCGCGCCCTACCGGCTGGACGACGCGCTCCTGGATGCGGCGGGACCCCGGGCGATTGCGCTGCACTGCCTGCCCGCCCATCCCGGCGAGGAGATAACCAGCCAGGTGCTCTACGGACCGCGGCAGCGGATCTGGGATCAGGCTGAGAACCGCCGGCACGCCCAGAAGGCGCTGCTCGAGTTGCTGGTCCTCTCACCGTAGCCGGCATCGGCTACGCTCGAACTACTGAAGTTTGAGCAGGAGGTGGACAAGCGCATGGCGGCATCCAAGGCTTCTGGGAATTCACGGAAGAGCCAAACCAAGCCAGTCCCGGCCACACGCAAGTCCGCCAAGCGCAGCGGCGCCGGGGCAGAGGGCCTGTCCGGGCTGACCGAGCAGATGGCCAACCGGATCATCAAGCCCCTGGGGCTGGTGTTGCTCCAGCGCGAGCGGATTCGGGAGGTACTGGATGCCGCGGCCGAGCAGGGACGCATCACCCGCCACGACGCCGAGGACCTGTTCACCACCCTGGTGCAACTGGGCCGTCAGCAGACCGACGACCTGCTGGTCGATCTCGAGAGCCTCCTGGGCCGCGGCCGGCAGCAGTTTGGCTCGGCCACCCGGCGGGCCCGAACCGCGGAGCCGCTCGACCGGCTGGTGCGCAGCGCCGACCGAGCCCGGCGTTCGATGGGGGTGGGACCCTCTTTCCCGATCCTGGGCTACGACGAAATGACGGTGGGCCAGGTGCAGAAGCGGTTGGACGGCCTGTCCGAGCGCGATCTGCGCGAGGTGCTGGAGTACGAGCGGCAGCACGCCAACCGCAAGTCGGTTCTCACCGCGATTGACAAGGCCCTTTCGTAGCCCGGCCCGGTGATCAGCTCGAGCTGACGGTCGATTCGCTGGCCTTCGGCGGCGCGGGCGTGGCGCGCCTGGACGGCTACGTGGTGTTCGTGTCCGGCGCGGTCCCAGGCGACCGGGTGCGGGCCGAGGTCCAGAAGGCCAAACGCGCCTACGCCCAGGCGCGGGCGGTGGAGCTGCTCGAACCCAGCCCCGACCGGATCCCACCCCTGGCTGACCATCCGGGGGCGCCCTGGCAGGTCATCCCGTACGAGCAGCAACTGCAGATCAAGCAGGAGCAGGTCGGCGATGCCCTCCAGCGGATCGGCAAGCTCAGCGGCTTTGACACCGAGCCGATCCTTCCCGCGGTGCAGACCTGGCGTTACCGGAACAAGTTCGAGTACTCGTTCGGGACCGACGAGACAGCCCGGCTGATCTGCGGATTTCACGCGCCGGGCCGGTGGCACGAGATCGTGGAGATCGGCGACTGCCTGCTGGCCTCCGAGGCCGGCAACGCCACCCGCGACCGGGTGGTGGAGTGGTGCCGGGCCCAGGGACTGGCTGCCTACGACCGCCGGACCGGCCAGGGACTGTTGCGCAATCTGGTGGTCCGGGAGGGCCGGCGCACCGGCCAGATCCAGGTGCGCTTGGTCACCGCCCCCGGCCAGCTCGACGCGGCTTCGCTGATCGCGGCCGCCCAGCCGGTGGACGGGCTGTTGTGGACGCGGATCGAGACGGTGGCCGAGGTCACCCAGGGCGGGGAGACCGAGCTGTTGCACGGCAGCGATCGCCTGCACGAGGAGATCGGCGGGATGCGGCTGCGCATTTCGTCCGAGGCGTTCTTTCAGACCAACACGGAGATGGCCGAGCAGCTGTGCGCGCTGGCCCTCGAGTACGGGAAGCTCACCGGGGTGGAGCGGGTGTACGACCTCTATTGCGGGATCGGCACGCTTGGCCTTCAGTTCGCACCGCGGGTGGGGGAGGTGTGGGGCCTTGAGCTGGTCGACGACGCCGTCAAGGATGCCGAGGCCAACGCGCGGTCCAACGAGATCACCAACGCGCGGTTCGCCTCCGGAGACGTGCGGCTGGCGTTGCGCGAGCTGGTCGCCGAAGCGGGCCAGCCCGATGTGCTGGTGGTCGATCCACCGCGGGCCGGGCTGTCTCAGAAGGTGGTCCGCCGGATCATCGAGGCCGCGCCCGAGCGGATCGTGTACGTGTCCTGCAATCCCACCACGCTGGCCCCCAACGCGGCACAGCTGGTGGAGGCGGGTTACCAGCTGAAGCGCGTGCGCCCGGTCGACATGTTCCCCCAGACGCCGCACATCGAGTGTGTGGCCGAGCTGGTCCGCGGATAGCCTGAGCCCTGATGCAGGCCGTCACCATCCGCGACGAGCAGATCGTCATCCAGGAGCACCCGGACCCCGAGCCCGGCGACGGGGAGGTGCTGGTCCGGGTCCGGGCGGCCGGGCTCAACGGGGCCGACATGCACCAGCTGGCCGGGCGGTATCCGGCTCCGCCCGGCGCGCCCCCGGACATCCCCGGCCTCGAGCTGGCCGGGGAGGTGGAACGAGTTGGACCGGGGGCGCTGCGGTTTCAGACCGGTGATCGGGTGATGGGAATCGTGGCCGGCGGCGGGCAGGCCGAGCTGGCCGTGGTCCACGAGCGGGTGCTGATGCCCGTGCCCGGGAATCTGAACTGGCCAGCGGCGGGCGGCGTACCCGAGGTATTCACCACCGCCCATGACTCAGTGTTCACTCAGGCCCGGCTTCAAGCCGGCGAGCGCCTGCTGGTCCACGGCGGCGCGGGCGGTGTGGGCACGGCAGCCATCCAGCTCGGTGCCGCCGCGGGAGCACGGGTCACGGCCACCGTACGAAACGCAGAGCTGCGTGACGCCGTGGCCGAGCTCGGAGCCGAGGTGATCGAGCCCGAGGGATTTGCCGAGCACGGGCCGTTCGACGTGATCCTGGAGCTGGTGGGCGCGCCCAACCTGCCTGAGAACCTGATGGCGCTAGAGACGCTGGGCCGCATCACGGTGATCGGGATGGGAGCCGGCGCCAAGGGAGAGCTCAACCTGGGCCTGCTGATGCTCAAGCGGGGGCGGATCCACGCGTCGATGCTGCGGGCTCGGCCGCTGGAGGAGAAGGCCCTGACTGCGCGGGCCATGGAGCGATCGGTGCTGCCGCTGCTGGCCCGCGACCGGGTGCGGGTGCCGGTGGCCGCCACCTACCGCCTGGAAGAGGCCGCCGCGGCCTACGAGCGCTTCGCCGCGGGCGGCAAGCTGGGAAAGATCGTGCTCGAGTTCGGAGGTTAGACTCGGGACCGTGGACCTCGAAGAGAAGACACTCGAACGGGTTGGCGACCGCTGTGAGGAGTGCGGGGCCAGGCTCACGCCCCAGGAGCTCCAGGCGGTCATGGAGTCGGGCGGACCGGTTCTGTGCTCGATCCACGCCGCCGAGGACGAGCCCGGGCTGGCGGCCGACGAGTCGGAGTTCGCGCCGGAGTAGCCGCTAGTAGGGCGGCAGATCCGCCCACCACTGCCCAAGCACGCGGAAGGCCGACCAGAACTCGCCCTTGGCCGACTCATCGTCGAGCGCGTCGTCGATGTTGGGCACGTACAGCGCGTCGATCGAAGGCGTCAGGGTTTGGATCTCCCCCGTTTGTGGCTCTACCGGGCGAGCCAACGGGATGTCGAGGTCATTGAGGGTGACCAGTGCATCCTCTCCCATGACCACGACGATCTTGGGCCCGATGATCGCCAGCTCCTCCACCAGTCGCACCACACAGCCCGGATCGGCCAGCGCCGGATCGCCCACCGGGCACTTCACGCACAGAGTCCCGTACACCGCCAGCGGGTCGATCGATAGACGCTTCAGGGACTTCATCAGCGCGTTGCCCGCCCGGCCGTAGAACGCCACCCCTTCCTCGACCTCCGCCGGCTGGGCGGAATGCTTGACCAGGAAGATGTCGGCCTGGGGATGCCCGGACCCCAGCACGGGCATCAGTGAGCCGCGCGGGCACTCCTGGCAGGCCTGAACTTCCCGGGCGAAACCATTGAGCTCACGGATGGCTCGCTCGAGGTACTTCTCGCGGATCTCGTCGTCCGTGGTTGGCATCTCCCTCGGATTGGACGACCGGCGGGCTTGTCCCTGCCAGTGCATCAGGACTTGCGCCGCCGGCGGGGGCTGGCGCCGCGCTCGTCATGGCCCGTGGCCCGGCGCACTCGGCGATCCCGGGCGGCCCGCCGGGCCGGGGCGGGCAGCGCCTTGGTCTGGAGGAACTTCAGCGCCTGCACGTAGAGCAGGCTGGCCGGATTGCGCAGGATGTCGGCGTCGCGCAGGGATTCCAGGAACTCTTCCGGCCCCTCGAAGTCGTGCATGCGGATGCGCACCGAGCCCAGGCCCTGGGGGACGTGGGCATCCGAGCCGGCGCCGGCCGGGATCCGGTACTTGGCGGCGAACCGCACCGCCTCGTCGTTGAACTCGGAGATGGCTATACGTGGGTTGAACACCTCGATCGCGTCGATGTGGTCGAGCACGTCGAGCAGGTGCTCGTAGCCGGGCACCGAGTGCAGGCGGTCGAACGGATGCGGGACGTACACCAGGCCGCCCTGGCGCTTGATCTCGACGATCGTCTCCCGCAACGTCATGCCCCGCTCGATCTTCTCCTCGATGAACAGGCCGATCACTTCTCCCTGGTCGGCCGTCTTGACCTCCTCGGCCACGATCACCTTGATCCCGTCCGCCTTATCCCGGGCCTCCCGGGCCCCGGATATCTCGTTGTGGTCAGTGACCGCGATCGCGCCCAGACCGCGGGCCCTGGCCTCCGCCAGCAGCACCTCAACTGGAGTCGCGCAATCGTAGGAGTGATCGGTGTGCATGTGCAGGTCCACGTCGATCAGCCGCCGCTGGGCCAGCCGGGACCGGATCCGGCCGTTGGCCGGTGGCCCGTGGCGGCGGTCGGTCAGCGACACGTACAGGCTCTCCAGCTCGTCGGCCAGGCGCGACCAGGAAAACCGTTGTCGCAGCTCGTCCGGGCTCGGTGGCTGGGGCCCGGCGGCGATCACCCGCTCCAGATGTGCGGCCAGGGTCTGCACGTCGCCGGGCTCGAACTGAAGCCCGTAATCGCCCTGGCCCAGCAGCTCCTCGTAGACAGGCAGTCGCGATGCCACCGGGAACGCTCCCGCGGCCAGGCCCGCCACCAGTGTGCCCGGCGCCGGACGCACGCCTTCGGAGGCCATGACCAGCACATCGCTGCCGGCCAGCGCCTCGGCCTCGGTGACCCGGGAGTCCAGCCCGCGCACGCGCTCCCGCAGGGCCCGGGACAGCGTGGCCGGCGGCCGCCACAGGTCTCGGCTCCACACGGCGACCTGCCAGTCCAGATCGCCGGGCAGCAAGCGCAGCGCCCGCAGGAACATCCGCAAGCCGGACCGATCTTCCTCGGCACAGGCCAGCAGCCTCACCGGGCCTCGCCGCGGTGTCCGCTCGGCCACGTCAGCCGCAGGCAGGATGACCTGGTAGTCACCCGGGAAGAAGGTCTGGATCAGGTCGCGGGTCGCTCGGTAGCTGGCCACCCGGGCATCCAGGCGCCCGAACACATGCCGGGACAGCGGTCGGGTCAGCTGCGTGGTCAGCAGCCGTTCCGTCGGTTGGTGAAAGCTGCCGACGTTGAGGGCGCGGGAATGGCGCAGGGCTACCGAGGCCGCACTGGGGGCGAACGGCTCGTGCACGTGGACGAGGTCGAGCGGCAGCTCACTGAACGCAGTTTCGATCGTGCGTGAGACATCCACCGGAAGCGAGGCCCGGCGGCGGCCGCTGGTCAGGCCCAGGACCTCGCCCACCCCCAACACGACCGGTCCGGCTTGCGTTCGTTCGTGCAGGGTCTGCGGATCCTGCAGGGCCCGGCGGCTGTCTCGCACCAGCTCGCGCGACTGCGAGGGGGCCAGGATCAGCGCCCGGTGGCCACGCTGGAAAAGCGCATCGGATACCCGGCGCACCGCGTGGTTGATCTCGTTCTCAGACTCCCAGGCGAACGGCGTCACCTGCGCGATGGTGAGGCCGGCCACGCGGTGAGAATAGACGGAGCTACTTGGCCGTGGCGGAGCGCGCCCGCCTGGGCTTGCCCAGCTTGCCCCGGGGGTGCTTCTGGATGAACTCCTCGGTCAGCTGGTGCGCTTCGTCGTCCGGTCGCTGGTGCATCGGCGACTTCATCAGGTACGAGCTCGGACCGTCGAGCTGGCCCGCCACGCCGTGGTTCAGCGCCAGCTTGCAGCAGCGCACCGCGTCGATCACGATCCCCGCCGAGTTGGGCGAGTCCCAGACCTCGAGCTTGAGCTCGACGTTCAGCGGCACGTCGCCAAACGCCTGGCCCTCCAGGCGGATGTGGGCCCACTTGCGGTCGGTGAGCCAGGGCACGTAGTCCGAGGGGCCGATGTAGACGTCCTCGGGCGGCAGGTCGTGGCCCATGATCGAGGTCACCGCGTTGGTCTTGGAGATCTTCTTGGACTCCAGCCGCTCGCGCTCGAGCATGTTGTAGAAGTCCATGTTGCCGCCCACATTGAGCTGCGAGGTGCGGACCATCTTCACGCCCCGGTCGTGGAACAGCCGAGCCAGCGCGCGGTGGACGATGGTGGCGCCGACCTGCGACTTGATGTCGTCGCCCACGATCGGCAGCCCGGCCTTCTTGAACCGTTTGTTCCAGTAGTCCTCGCGGGCGATGAACACCGGGATGCAGTTGACGAACGCGCAGCCGGCCTCCAGCACCTGCTCGACGTACCACTTGGTGGCCTGCTCGGAGCCCACCGGCAGGTAGGAGACGACCACGTCGGTATGGGTGTCCTTGAGGATCTGAACGATGTCGGCGGTCGGCCCGGGGGCCTTGGTGATCTTCTCCTTGAGGTACTTACCCAGGCCGTCATGCGTCATCCCGCGCTGCACCTCGACGCCCAGCTTGGGGACGTCGTCGCAGAACTTGAGCGTGTTGTTCTGGCCGGAGAAGATGGCCTGCGAAAGATCCTGGCCGACCTTGTCCGCGTCTATGTCGAACGCGGCGGAAAACTCGATGTCCCGGACGTGGTAGCCGCCGAGGTCCACGTGCATCAGCCCCGGCACCGACTGGGTGGAATCGGCGGAGGCGTAGTAGTGGACGCCCTGCACGAATGAGCTGGCGCAGTTGCCTACGCCGATGATGGCCACGCGAACCTTGTCGTCCTGGTAACGCGCGGAGCCGTTGCGGGAACCGTTGCGAGTGGGCACGCTGTAGTTATTCCGCTGAGTCCGGTTGGTTACACATCGGGCCGCCCCTCGAGGCGCGTGAGCTGCGCCCGAACATGGAACACGCGCTGCACAACAGTGATGAGCGTGAGCCCGGCCAGGACGTACACGGCCGGGGCCAGCAGCTGGAAGTTCCCCAGCGACGCACCCCGCGCGAACACCAGTCCCACTGACAGGATCACCACCCGCACCGGGCGGGTGGCCAGGCCCACCTTGCACTCCACTCCCAGCGCCTCGGCCCTAGCCCGGGTGTAGGACACCATCAGCGAGCCGAGCACCGCCGCCACCACGGCAGCGACCGCCACCTGGTTGTGCAGCGAGGCGAAGTAGGCGCCCACGGCGGTCAGGACGATTCCCTCCTCCAGGCGGTCTAGCGTCGAGTCCAGGAAGGCCCCGAAGGGCGTGCCCTTGCCGGACATGCGGGAGTACCGGCCGTCCAGCGTGTCCATGATCGAGCCGACGATGAACGCCACCCCGGCGAGGAAGAACAGCCGGGCCACCACCAGCCCGGCAGCCGCCAGGTTCAGGGCGAATCCGGTCAGCGAGATCGCGTTCGGGGTGAGCCGCGACTCGATCAGACGGTCGCGCAGCTCCTGGGTGGTGGGACCCTCGCGGCTGCGCCGCCGGCGTGGCCGGGGCGGTGCCGCCCGGGTCGCCGGATCGGGCATGGTCAGGCGGGGGCCGGAGCGAACGCCCAGACCTCGGGCCGTGCCCGAGCCAGCAGTCGGTGCGCCATCAGGACCGACAGACCAGCGGTCAGCGCGCCCAGGAACACGTCGGTCAGGAAGTGATTGCCCGTGGCCACGACTGCGAACGTGACCAGCACGGGGTATAGGTACCACAGCACGCGGGGCAGCCGACGCCGGACCAGCCTAGCCATCGAGAACCCGATCAACACCGCGAAACATACGTGCATCGACGGCACGGCGGCGTAGCTATTCACGAACGCGCCGGCCGGCCCCTTGTCGATCCAGCCCGTGCCGTGATAGACGAACTGGGAGATTGAGTCGGTGAACCCCCACTCCGGAAGCAGCCGCGGCGGGGCCGTGGGAAAGACCCAGTAGCCGACCAGCGCCAGCGCCATCGAGAGCATCAGCGCGTTGCGCACGAAGTAGTAAGAGTCGTTGCGCCGCGAGTAGATGAAGATCAGCGCGCCCACGGTTACGAAGAAGTGACCGTTCAGGTAGACCCAGTCGGCGGCCTGCATCAGCCAGTGCTGGCTCTGGGTCCAGGCTTGCACGCTTGGCTCCACGAAAACATGCAGCGTCCGCTCGAAGTCGATGATCTGCATCGCGTGTCCGAAGGGTGTGTAGCTCCCACTACCGACGAGGCCGCGGACCAGGTCGTAGATCAAGAATGCTCCGGCGAACAGTCCGATCTGGCGGAACAGGTCGGTCCAGCCGCGGGGCAGCAGCCGTGCGGCAATCAGGGCTGGGGCGCGCCTCATCGCGGTGCGCATCCTAGCGACGCACCGATAAAGGTTTCATCAGCGCTGGGTTAGGTGCACCGGGCCGAACTGGCGCGGATCCGGCCCAGCGAGAAGCTGATGGCCAGCCTCACCGGACCCGGGCGACGCAGCCTGAGCTCCACCATCCCCTGGTTCGTGCGGCCGACGCACCCGGCGCCTCGGGTGATCGCCCAGTACGGAGTGAAGCGGACGTGCACCAGTACTTGGCCCGGACGGGCGGCCGTGAGCTCGATCCAGTTCGGTCCGGCCGCCTGGGCGCTGGCCACCCCCTGGGCCAGCGGCGTGGCGCGCCGCACCTCGTAGATGCGCCAGTGGGCGGTTCGCAGCGTTAGGCGTAGATACGGCAGGCCACGGTTGATCAACCGCGTCTCGGCGCGAGCGGAGTAGTCGAGCTCCGCATCGGGCACGGCCACGAACCGCACGGCCAGCTGGTCGAGCCACGCCCGGTAAGTCCTCGGCGTCAGCGGTCCGCCGTAGAACAGGTGGTTGTACTTGATGTCCAGCTGGCGTTCCCAGCCCCGAGCCAGCGGCACGCGTTGCCCGATCTGGTAGGCCTCCCAGTGGAACCGGGTGAACGGGATTTCCACCCGGAACGGCCCGCCGCCCTGGCGGCTCAGGAACGACAGCACTGGCTGGTAGTAGCCGGCCGTGACGCTGGGATTGCCTACGGCGCCGGCCAGGTCGCGCACCGGCGCCTGGAACTGCAGGTAGAGCAGCGGGACCGCCGCGACCACGAACAGGGCCCGTCGCCGCTGCCACCACACGATCGCGGCCAGGGGGCCCGCCACCATCTCGCCCAGCCGCACGACGTTGCTGCCCAGGGCGCTGGGGATGGCGAATGCGAGAACGCAGGCCAGCGTGTACAGAGCGGTCCCGATGCGCAATGTCCGCTCGCGGGGCGGCAGCGCGATCAATGTGGCGATTCCGATCAGTGGCAGCGGCAAGAACGCCGAGGTGGCGAATGGCTCCCTCCCGCCTTCCGGGAAGGCGATATTCAGGGCCACCACCGGGAGGACCGCGGCGAGGACGACGCCGGTTCCGGGCGCCACCGGGCGCCACCCGGCGCCCCGGCGATAGCTGGCGATGGCCTGCGCCGCCCCGGCCAGGGCGGCGAAGACGGCGGCCACTGGGCTGCACAGCGCGGTGATGAACGCCGCCCCGGTAGCCAGCGCTCCCCGTCGGCGTTGAAGCGCCAGGGCCGTGGCCACAGCCGGCAGCAGCCCGAACGCGAACGCCAGCCGGCCTGCGTACAGCGTGGCCGCGGTGCCGGCCCCGAACCACAGCGACCCGGGCAGCGCGGCGCGGCCAAAGTGGCGGAACGCCAGCTGCTCGGACAGCGCGGCCGTGGCGATCGAGGCCAGGGCGGCTGCCACCTGAGGCGTGAGCGCCGCGGCCACCGGAGGGAACAGGACGCTGTACAGCGGCACGTGATGGCCGCCGTACCACCAGTTGTTCCACAGACCGAAGCCTTCGGCCGAGAACAGCTTGGCCCGCAGCAGGTGCGCCGGGAGATCGCCGCTGGGTGGCGACAGGATCACGTACAGGATGGCCGGAACCGCCGCGACGACGGTCGGCGCCAGGCGGCGCCAGTTCAGCTCCCGGCCAGCCAGCCTGATACCCGCCCGACCACCTGCCGATCGTCGAGCCACGGCCAGTGTCCCGCGCCCGCCACCAGCTGCAGCGTCGCCTGGGGCAAGCGGGTCGCGTACGCCTCCGCCAGCTCCGGTCCGCACCAGGGGTCGCGATCTCCCCACAAGACCAATGCTGGCATGGGCAGCCGACCCAGGTCCGCCGCCAGCGCCTCGGCCTGCGCCGGGTCCCAGCCGCGCTGCCAGCGCAGGATCGCCCGCTGGGTCCCCTGGTCGAATTGCTGCCACACCGCCTCGACGCGGTTGTGCGGCCAAGCCGCCGGGCTGGCCGAAGCGCGTCGCAGGCCTCGGGCGAGCAGCCCGCGAGTGGTGGATCCCATCAGTAGCTCCCCCACCACACGCCGGCGCCAGGCCCGCTGGAACCAGGTCCAGCCAAAGCCGGGCAGGACGGCTGGCGGAGACACGAGCACGAGCTTGCTCACGCGCTCTGGATCCGCGATCGCGAACCGGAGAGCCACCAGGCTTCCCCAGCCATGGGCGACCAGGTTCACCTCGTTCAGCTGGAGGTGGTCCCGTAGTGAGGCGAGGAACTCGGCCAGGCCGGCGGCGCTGTAGTCCAGATGGCCGCCCTTGCCCGAGCGCCCGAACCCGATCAGGTCGGGCGCGACCCCGCCGGCCGTCTCCAGGAACGCGATCCAGTCGTCAGAGCTGGTGGGGATGCCGTGGACGTAGAGGCAGGGGGTCCCCTGAGGCCGGGCCGAGCGGTAGAACACCGGCGAGTCGTCGAGCGAGATCGTGTGATCGTCGACGCGCACGCGGCGGCGAGGATAACGTGGGCCGGGTGACACCGAGCGCGACGCTGTGCCTGGGCGAGGCGCTGGTCGACCTGATCTCCGACCGCCACGTGAACAGCCTGGCCGACGCGCGCGCGTTTGTGCCTCACTTCGGCGGGGCCGTGGCCAACGTCGCGGTCCTGGCGGCCCGAGAGGGCGCCGCGGTCAAGCTGGCCGGAGGGGCCGGCGACGACGCGTGGGGAGCCTGGCTGCGGGACCGGCTGGTGGCGGAGGGCGTCGATGCCTCCTTGTTCCGCCTTCTTTCCGGCCAGCGGACGCCGCTGGCGCTGGTCGGGGTGGCGGAGAGCGGTGAGCCCACCTACGAGATCTTCGGGGAGACGATTGCCACCGTCGTGGAGGCGCTGGGCGATCAGGTGCAGTCCGCTGTGGCCGACGCTGCCGCCCTGTTTGTCAGCTCCAACACCCTGGTCGGAGCGCAGGAGCGCGAGGTGACGATGGACGCCCGTCAGCTGGCGCTCGAACTGGGACGGCCGGTGATCTTCGACCCCAACCTGCGGCTGCACCGCTGGCCCTCGACGCCCCAGGCCGCCGCCGCCGCCAACGCCTGCGTTCCCAATGCGCTGCTGGTCCGGGCCACGGCCGCCGAGGCGGCGCTAATGACCGGTGAGGAGGATCCCGAGCGTGCGGCCACGGCGCTGACCAAGGCGAGGGCGCGGATGGTGGTGATCACGCTGGGCCCGGCCGGCGCGATCCTGCGCGGCGAGCTGCGGGCCGACGTGCCCGGTGTGGCCGCCCGGGTTCTCAGCACGGTGGGGGCCGGAGACGCGCTGACCGGGATCCTGCTGGCTCGGCTGGCCCTGTCGGATTTCTATCCGTCCGCCGTGGCCGCCGCACTACCCGAGGCTGTGGAGGCGTCGGCCCGGGCCTGCGAGCGCTGGGGCGCACTTGACTAGCCGGCCTGGAAGGCTGTCATCGGTGACCAAGAGCGGAGCGAAGCGAGGCCAGAAGCCGGATGCGGTCCCCTGGCGCCCGCCCAACCAGCGCCGCGTCCGCGCGATCCGCGACCGGCTGCGCAAGGTGTACGGGATCCCGCTGGCCAAGCCCCACGGTCATCCGATCGCCGAGCTGATCCTCACCGTGCTCTCGCAGTCGACCAACGACCGCAACCGGGACGTGGCGTATCTGGCCCTGCGGGAGCGGTTTCCCACCTGGGTGCAGGTGCGGGATGCACGGGTGGACGAGATTGAGGCAGCCATCCGACCCGGGGGGATCTCTCGGGTCAAGTCGCCGCGGATCAAGTCGATCCTGAAAGGCATCAGTCGCGACCCGCGTCCGCCCGACGCCCCACCTCCGGTCGGGCCCGACGCCCTGTCCCTGGACTGGCTGGCCAGCCAGCCAGTGGGCGCCGCGCAGGTGTATCTGTGCTCGCTACCGGGCGTGGGCCGCAAGACCGCGGCCTGTGTGTTGCTGTTCGCCCTCGGGATGCGCGATATCCCGGTGGACACGCACGTCAGCCGGGTGGGCACACGGCTCGGCCTGTTTCGTCCTGGCGCTCCGTTCGAGGAGCTCCACGACACGATGCTCGAGATCACCCCGCCGGGCGAGGAGCTGGAGCTTCACCTGAACTTGCTGCGCCACGGCCGGCGCACTTGCTACGCCCGGCGGCCGGCGTGTGGCGAGTGCGTGCTCGCGTCGCTGTGCCCGAGTGCTTTCAGCTTCGAATAAGCCGGCGAGGCATGGGCGATTTCCGCGTGCATGTTGGGTTTATCTCTCTCAACCCTGGCGTGTGGACGATTTTCCTGACTATTCCGAGTTTTCGTCCACGCCGGCGCCAGCCAGGGCCAATTTCCAGAGGCGCGCCAGCATGATTCCTTGGGAAATCTGCTACGCTCTGACTCAGATTTTCGCCGAACGTAGAGGAGTAGAACCAATATGGGAAAAACCATTGGAATCGACCTCGGTACGACCAACTCGTGCATGGCAGTGCTCGAGGGTGGCGAGCCGACGGTCATTGAGAACGTAGAGGGCGGCCGCACCACGCCGTCGGTCGTCGCCTTCACGCAAGGTGGCGAGCGCCTGGTGGGCACCGTGGCCAAGCGCCAGGCGGTAACCAACCCGCAGAACACCGTCTTCTCGATCAAGCGCTTCATGGGCCGCAAGGAGGCCGAGGTGAAGGAGGAGGAGTCGATCGTCCCGTACAAGGTCGTCTCCGGACCCAACGGCGACGCCCGCGTGGAGGCGGGCGGCGAGCAGTACTCCCCGCCGGAGATCTCGGCCATGATCCTGGGCAAGCTCAAGAGCGACGCCGAGGCCTATCTGGGCGAGACGGTGGACAGCGCCGTGATCACGGTCCCGGCCTACTTCAACGACGACCAGCGCCAGGCCACTAAGGACGCGGGCAAGATCGCCGGTCTCGACGTCAAGCGGATCATCAACGAGCCGACCGCTGCCTCACTGGCCTACGGCCTCGACAAGGAGAGCGACCAGACCATCCTGGTGTTCGACCTGGGCGGCGGGACGTTCGACGTCTCGGTGCTGGAGATCGGCGACGGGGTGTTCGAGGTCAAGGCGACCGCCGGTGACAACCACCTCGGCGGCGACAACTTCGACAAGGCGATCGTCGACTGGCTGGTTTCGGAGTTCAAGAAGAGCCAGGGCATCGACCTGGCGGCCGACCCGATGGCGCTTCAGCGTCTGTATGAGGCGGCCGAGAAGGCCAAGATCGAGCTCTCCACCACCCAGGAGACCCAGATCAACCTGCCGTTCATCACGGCTGACGCCAGCGGCCCCAAGCACCTCGACATGCGGCTCACCCGCGCCAAGCTCAACGAGCTGACGAGCGACCTGCTCGATCGCACGGTGGCTCCGGTGCGCCAGGCACTGGATGACTCCAAGGAGAAGGGCGCGGACAAGATCGACCACGTGGTTCTGGTCGGCGGTATGACCCGGATGCCCTCCGTCCAGGAGAAGGTCAAGGAGCTGACCGGCAAGGACCCGCACCGCGGAGTAAACCCCGACGAGGTGGTGGCCGTGGGTGCCGCGATTCAGGCCGGCGTGCTGGCCGGGGACGTCAAGGACGTGCTCCTGCTCGACGTCACCCCGCTGACCCTGGGCATCGAGACCAAGGGCGGCGTGATGACCAAGCTGATCGAGCGCAACACCACCATCCCCACCCGCAAGTCGGAAATCTTCTCCACCGCCGAGGACAACCAGCCTTCGGTGGAGATCCATGTGCTCCAGGGCGAGCGCGAGATGGCGGCGTACAACAAGTCGCTGGGCAAGTTCCAGCTGACCGGCATCCCGCCGGCCCCGCGCGGCATTCCGCAGATCGAGGTCACGTTCGACATCGATGCCAACGGGATCCTGAACGTCTCCGCCAAGGACCTGGGCACCGGCAAGGAGCAGAAGATCGAGATCAAGTCCGGATCCGGCCTGTCCGAGGACGAGATCAAGCGGATGGTGACCGACGCCGAGTCCCACTCCGAGGATGACCGTCGCCAGCGCGAGCTGGCCGAGGCCCGCAATAACGGTGAGCATGCCGCCTACCAGGCCGAGAAGCAGCTGGCCGACCTCGGGGACTCCGTGGACGCCTCGTCCAAGGAGGAGATCGAGGCGGCGATCAAGGAGGTCCGCGAGTCGTTGACCTCGGAGGATGCCGAGGCGATCGCGGCCAAGACCGAGGCGCTTCAGGCCTCGTTCCACAAGGTGTCCGAGGCCATGTACCAGCGGGCCCAGGAGCAGGCTGCGGCCGAGGGCGCGGCGTCCACCGACGGCGCGGGCGCGCACAACGGCGCCAGCCATGAGGAGGAGGACGTCGTCGACGCCGAGGTCGTGGACGAGGGTAAGAAGTAATGAACGACCCGACTCGCCGTTACTCGGGAGGCGCGCCCACCCCCTCAGCACCGCACGCGAGTGCTTCGGGGCCGGGCACGCCGCCCGAGGAGGCGGCACTCAACGAACAGTCTGAGCCCGCCCCTCAGCCGCTCGCTGAGCCCGAGGATCACGAGGCGAAGCTGGAGCACGACCTCGAGGAGCTGGCGGCCAAGGCCCAGAAGGCCGACGAGTACCTGGAGCTGGCCCAGCGGACCAAGGCCGACTTCGAGAACTACCGCAAGCGGGCCGCCCGCGAGGTCGCGATGGCCCAGCAGCGAGGCGTGGCCAAGCTGGTCAGCGAGCTGCTGCCTGCCGTGGACAGCCTCCAGCATGCGCTGGCGGCGGCTGAGGCCGGAGGTAACGGCGACGATCTGGTGTCCGGCATTAAGCTGGTCCAGGCCGAGCTCCTGGCCGCACTGAACCGAGTCGGCGTGGAGCTGTTCTCGCCCGAGGGCGAGCCGTTCGATCCCGAGCATCACGAGGCCGTGGCGCAGCAGCCGTTCGACGGCGCGCAGCCGGGAACCGTGGTGGAGGTCTACCAGCGCGGCTGCCGCCTGGGCGACACGGTGATCAGGCCGGCCCGGGTGGTAGTGGCCGGTTAGGAGGTCGACGTGGCCGCAAGACCTGACTACTACAAGATCCTCGGGGTCGGCAAGGGCGCATCCGACGAGGAGATCAAGAAGTCCTACCGCAAGCTGGCGCGGCAATACCACCCGGACCGCAACCAGGGCGACAAGGCGGCCGAGGAGCGCTTCAAGGAGATCTCGCAGGCCCACGACGTCCTGTCCGATCCCGAGAAGCGCAAGGCCTACGACCGCGGCGGAAGTCCGTTTGGCGGGTTCGGCGGCGGTGGCGGCGGTGGAGGGTTTGATCCGGGCGGGTTCGCCGGCGGTTTCGGCGACATTCTCAGCAACCTGTTCGGTGGGCCCGGAGGGCCCACGCGGGCCGGCGGCGGCGCGGGTCCGGCCGCCCAGCGCGGGCGTGATCTGGAGACCGAGGTCTCCCTCACCTTCGACCAGGCTGTCAATGGAGCCCAGGTGCCGCTGTCGATCAACGTGTCCCAGCCCTGCCCGACCTGCCGCGGCACCGGCGCGAAGCCGGGTACGTCGCCCAAGGTGTGCCCCGTGTGCCAGGGCCGGGGTGTGGAGTCCCAGAGCCAGGGGATCTTCTCCATCTCGCAGCCCTGCTCCAACTGCGGTGGCACCGGCACAGTGATCGACGATCCCTGCCCCACCTGCGGAGGCTCGGGCGCCAAGCGGAGCGTGCGGCGGCTGCGGGTCAATATCCCGGCTGGGGTGCACGACGGCAGCCGTATCCGG
>DASZGO010000245.1:0-3235 GCA_035938755.1 Solirubrobacteraceae bacterium
CGCGGCCAGCCCGGGCGCGGCCACCGAGGCGACGAGGTAGGAGACGGCCAGGATCGTGAACACCAGCCCGGAACCCAGCGCGTGGAGCCCGCGGCCCTGCTGGAGGTACAGCGCCAGCACCACGAAGAACGAAGCCTGACCACCCCAGAACCCGAGCTGCGTGAGCAGGCCGGCGCTGAATGAACGCTCCTGGAACAGGGTGAGGTCGACCAGCGGCTGACCGCCCCGGCCAGACAGGCGGCGCTGATGGACTACCAACAGGGCCAGCAAAACGGGGGCGAAGGCCAAGGAGATGAACGTCCACACGGGCCAGCCATGCTGCTGGCCCTCCACGAGCGGTAGGACCAGGGCGGTCAGACAGGCGGTGGCGATCAGGGTTCCCGGGCCGTCCAGCCGGGGCGCGGTTTCCTCCTGTGATTCCGGGAGGACCTTCGGAGCCAGCACGAGCGCGGCCACGCCGATTGGCAGGTTGATCAGAAAGCAGCTGCGCCATCCGAGCCCCAGCGGGTTGGCGGCAATCAGGGCGCCGCCGATCAGCTGGCCCCCGACGGCCGCCAACCCCATCACGGTCCCGTACACGCTCAGGGCTCGGGCCCGCTCTGCGCCCTGGTACAGGGCACCGATGATGGCCAGAACGTTGGGCATGAGCAGCGCCGCACCCCCGCCCTGAAACAGGCGTGCGGCGACGAGCTCGGCCGGCGTGTCGGCCAGACCGCACCCGGCCGACGCCAGCGTGAACAGCCCCAGGCCGAAGCAGAACACCCGTCGGCGCCCTAGCCGGTCACCGACTCGACCTGAAGGGATCAGGAAGATCGCCGACGTCAATGCGTATCCGGCAACCACCCATTCGATCGCACCGTTGCTCGCGTGGAGCTCGGACTGCATCGACGGCAACGCCACGTTGACGATGAAGAAGTCCAGCACGACCATGAACGTGCCGGCGAGGACGACGGGCAGAGGCGCCCAGCGGGTAGCGGTTACAGGGCCGGCCAGCCGACCGGCCAGCGAACGTGATGTGATTGTTGATGTGCTCATGGCGGCCACGATGCCGTGCGCCGCTGGGGCCGTCGATTACCTCGTCGGTAAACCGATTACCTGGCGCGTAATCGACCGCACCGCGCCGATCCGGTCAAACCCGCCGGGCCGGGGGTTGGCTCTACGCTCGGCCGATGGAGGCACGGAGCAGCGAACTGCGAGCGCCCGCGCTGAGCCGCGGGACCTGGCTGCTCACGGCGGTGGGCGTGTTCGCGGTCACGTTGTCGGCGTTTGTGGCCGCCGGAGCGGCGCTGCCCGTGCTGCCCCGCTTCGTTCGGGGGCCGGTTCACGCCGGCGACCTGGCCGTGGGGGTGGTGATCGGCGCGTTCTCGGTCAGCGCCATCGTGGTGCGGCCGTGGGCCGGCCATCTCGCAGACCGCCGGGGCCGGAAGCCCGCGGTCCTGGGCGGGACGTTGCTCACCGGCCTGGCGGGCACGTTGCTGCTGACCTCGGCGTCGCTGCCTATGGTGCTGGCATCCCGCCTGGTCATGGGAGCGGGGGAGGGGCTCTTGTTCACCGCCGGCTCGGCGTGGATCGTCGACCTGGCTCCGGCGGATCGCCAGGGGCAGACGATCGGCCTATTCGGGCTGTCGGTGTGGGGCGGGATGGCGCTGGGTCCACTGATCGGGGATCAGCTCCTGCGGCTAGCCGGGTATGACGCGGTGTGGGTGATGATGGCGCTGGTTCCGCTCGCCGGCGGGCTGGTGGCCTGGCGGCTGACCGAGACCCGACGGCCACCCAACTCCGCGTTAGCGGGACCGCTGATTCCTCGCGCCGTGCTGGCGCCTGGGGCCGCGTTGGCGCTCGCCAACGCCGGGTACGCGACGATGGCCGCGTTCGTGGTCCTGGCCCTGGCCCATCGCGGCATCGGTCACGGCGCCCTGGTGTTCACCGCGTACGCCGTGGCCGTGGTCGGTAGCCGCCTGCTCCTGGGGCGGCTCCCGGACCGCATCGGAGCTCGGCGCAGCGCCGTGCTGGCCGGACTGGCCGAGGCGGCCGGGCTGGCCGTGATCGCCGAGGCCGGCTCGTGGCCGGTGGCGGTGGCCGGGGGCGTGGTGATGGGGGCTGGCTTCTCGCTCCTCTATCCCGCCCTGGCCCTGGCGGTGGTTCAGCGAACCGGCGAACACGCGCGCGGCCGGGCCCTGGGCGGCTTCACCGCGTTCTTCGACCTGGGGATGGGCGTAGGCGCCCCCGCCGCCGGGGCCCTCGCCGCCCTGGGCGGCTACGCGCTGGCCTTCTGGGTCGCGACCAGCGCGGCGCTGGGCGCGGCGCTGGTCGCGTGGTACTTGCTGCCGGGTCGCTAAGGCCCGCACAGCCGGCCCGGAGCGCCGTGATGCTACGCCCGAGGAATCCTCGGTATGACAGAATGCTGCCTCGGTGTCTGCTACCGCACTCGACGCCTCGGCGCCCTCGGCTCGCCAGCGGCTGCTCGGCGCGGCGCTCGAACGGTTTGCCGCTGACGGCCCAGTCGCGGTCAGCCTCGACGACATCCGCCGGCACGCCGGCGTGAGCGTCGGCGCGCTGTACCACCACTTCGCCGACAAGTCCGCGCTGGTGGACGAGCTGTACATCCAGCTGACCGAGCAGTTCCAGGCCGAGTTCCTCGACCAGCTGCGCAACCAGCCCGCGGCCGAGGGCGCGATCAAGGCCGGGGTAGGGTTCTATCTGCGCTGGGTAAGTCGGAACCGAGCGGGCGCCAGCGTGCTGCTCGGCCACCGGCCGACCAGTCCGCGCCTGATTGCGCTCAACCGCGAGTTCCTTGCCGAGCTCAAGTCGTGGTGGAGCACCCACGTGCACTACGGAACGCTGCGGTCGCTGCCGCTGGATCTCGTCCACGCACTGTGGTTCGGGCCGGCCCACGAGTACACGCGGCAATGGCTGGATGGTCAGCGCACGCGTCCACCGACTAACGCCACCGACCTCCTCGCCCAGGCGGCGTGGGAGACGCTGAAGGAGCCGCGATGACGTTCTACGACGATCTGATCTCCCGGGCCGACGAGGCCACAGGTTCGCTGGTGACGCTCGAACGCGCCGAGGACCGTGCGGTGGTGACCCTCAGCGACCCAGCCAAGCTCAACGTGCTCAGCGCCGCTCTGACGCTCGAGTTCAAGCGCACCCTGCAGGAGCTGGTGAGCGACCGGCAGATCCGGGCCATCGTCGTGACCGGGGCCGACCCGGGATTCTCGGCCGGCGGAGATCT
>DASZGO010000246.1:0-5434 GCA_035938755.1 Solirubrobacteraceae bacterium
CTTGGCCGCGTCGCTGCCGTAGGGGGCATCGGCCGGACCGGTCATTTGCAGGAAGGAGATTTGGCCGATCTTCATGCCGGGATAGATCGCAATCGGTAGGTTCGCCACGTTCGAGAGCTCGAGCGTGAGGTGGCCGTCCCAGCCTGCATCGACGAAGCCGGCCGTACTATGAATCAATAGCCCGAGCCGTCCCAACGACGACTTTCCCTCGAGCCTCGCTACGAGATCGTCGGCCAGAGCCACGCGCTCGAGCGTTGACCCCAGGACGAATTCGCCGGGGTGGAGAATGAACGCGCGGCCCTCGTCGACCTCAACCAACTCGGTCAGATCCTCCTGGGGTTGCTTGGGGTCTATGTACGGCGTCGTGTCGTTGCGAAACACCCGGAAATAGCGATCCACTCGCAGGTCAACTGAGGACGGCTGGATCGCGGCTTCGCCCAGGGGATCGATCACGATGCCGCCGGACCCGAGCTGTTCGCGGATTGAGACGTCGGAGAGGATCACGCGGCGTGCAGACTAGCGGCGGTGCCTGACCGTCCCTCTCGCAGCCCCGCTACGACGGGGCCCGGCGGGACAACATCAGTTAGGCTCGCGCCCGATGATGATGCTGCTAGCCGCTGCCGAGCCTTCCAAGGTCCCGTTCTACGTGCTCGGTGCGGTGCTGGCGCTGTGGGCGGTGGTCCTGGCCGGGGCTGGCTTGACCCGTCCCAGCTTCCCGTTTGGGGCCGTGGGACAGCGCCTCATCATGGTGGTCAGCTTCGGCCTGGCCACCGGCGCGGTGCTGTCCGCGGTGCTGACGAGCAAGTAGGCGCAGACCAGGGCTCCCTGCTGCCGGGGCCAAGGCTCCCCGCCGGCCACTCCCGGGTACTAGAGTGATGAGCGCTGCCACGCCGGCGTGGCGGGTGGCAGAGGACCGCTCGCAACTGCCAGGGAGGAGTGCCATGACCACCGAGACCCAGCAACGAGATGGCGCTGACGTGACCGCCGGCAACCAGACCCTCACGGTTACCGACAACCGCACGGGCAAGCAGTACGAGATCCCGATCGAGGACGGGACGATCCGGGCCACCGAGCTGCGCAAGATCAAGACGCAGGAAGACGACTTCGGCCTGATGAGCTACGACCCGGCGTTCATGGCCACCGCCTCGTGCCGCTCGGCGATCACGTTCATCGACGGCGACAAGGGCATCCTCGAGTACCGGGGCCACCCGATCGAGCAGCTGGCCGAGCGGTCCTCCTACCTGGAGGTGGCGTATCTGTTGATCCACGGATCCCTCCCGACCCAGGCGCAGCTGGACGAATGGACCCACGAGATCACGATCCACACGTTCGTGCACGAGAACGTCAAGGAGTTCATGCAGGGCTTCCGCTACGACTCCCACCCGATGGGGATGCTCGAGGCCTCGGTGGGCGCGCTGTCCACCTTCTATCCGGAAGCCAACGCCATCAAGGACGAGCAGGTTCGCTACATGCAGGTGATCAGGCTGATCGCCAAGATGCCCACGCTGGCCGCGTTCTCCTACCGGCACAACCGCGGCATGCCGTACGTGTACCCGGACAACGACCTGAGCTACCCCGGCAACTTCCTGTCGATGATCTACAAGGTGGCCGAGCTCAAGTACGGGCCGGATCCCCGCCTGGAGCGCGCGCTCGACGTGCTGTTCATCCTCCACGCTGATCACGAGCAGAACGCCTCCACCAGCGCCGTGCGCAGCGTCGGCTCGACCCAAGTCGATCCCTACTCGGCGGTCGCCGCCGGCGTTGCTGCGCTCTACGGCCCGCTGCACGGCGGGGCCAACGAGCAGGTGCTCCGCATGCTGCGCCGGATCGAGCGCAAGGAGAACATCCCCGACTTCATAAAGGGGGTCAAGGAGGGCAACGAGCGGCTGATGGGGTTCGGCCACCGCGTGTACAAGAACTACGACCCGCGGGCCAAGATCATCAAGAAGCACACCTACGAGGTGTTCGAGGTCACGGGTACCAACCCGCTGCTGGAAATCGCGATGGAGCTCGAGAAGATCGCGCTCGAGGATGACTACTTCATCCAGCGCAAGCTCTACCCCAACGTCGACTTCTACTCGGGGATCATCTACGAGGCCCTCGGCATGCCGGTGGAGATGTTCCCGGTGCTGTTCGCCATCGGGCGGACCAGCGGGTGGATCGCCCAGTGGCTGGAGATGATCGACGACCCGGAGCAGAAGATCGCGCGCCCCCGTCAGATCTACACCGGTGAGCGCGGCCAGGACTACGTGCCGATAGAGCAGCGTTCCTGAGCTGGAAGCTCACGATCCGTGACGGCCCGCGGGTCGAGCGGGCGCGCTTTGCCAGCCTGGAAGAGGCGCTGGACGAGTTCGAGCGCCAAGCGCGGGAACTTGACCAAACGACCTCGCGGGATCCGGTCGACGTCAAGGTGCGGCAGTTCGAGCCCGCCCAGCAGGTGGCGGCCCGGCTAGAGCTGGCCGGTCCGGAGCGATTGTGGGCTCGTGTCCACGCCGGCATCGACATCCATGGCGACGGGTCGATGGTGGCCTACCAGGGCCAGGTGCGCAAGGTGCCGATCGAGCCCCGCCCGGGCGAGGATGCCGTCGATGCGCTGCGGGAGGCGCTCACCGAACCGGGCTGAGATTCGATCAAAACCGGCGCAGGCGGCGGCGATGGAGTGGTATTACTCCGGCAAGGCGTCATCCAGTCGCCAATCACCGAAGACAGGGGAAGTATGCCTTCGTTCGCCCGTTTCACGTGCGCGTCAGCGGCCTGCGCCGCGTTGGCGCTCGCGGCCAGCGCCGCTCCGGCGGCCGCCCAGTTCTCGTTCTCGTCACCGGTCGTGATCGATAACACACACAACGCGGGCGAGCCCGGGATCATCGCGGACCCGAGCGGCAAGATCTTCGTCAACGCACCGGGCGGTATCCCCGGTCCGAGCCTGGTCTGGCGCTCTGACGACGGCGGCGGGACCTGGAAGTCGACCGGGCCGGGCACGGTCGGCGCCAACCCGAGCGGCCCTGCGGCGAACGTTACGGTCGGCGGCGGCGACGCGAACCTGGCCACCGACGCGACCGGGAACCTGTACTTCATCGACCTGTGGCTGGGCAACTCCTCGGCCGCGGTCTCGCACGACTCGGGCGCCAGTTGGCTCGGGCAGCCGTTCGGGACGATGCCGATCCAGGACCGCCCGTGGATCTCAGCCGACCCACGCCCGGGCCAGCAAGGGATCGTGTACTCGGTCACCGAGCAGCTCGGAACGGGGCTGTGGATCAGCCGCTCGGTGGCCAACAGTCCACTCGCCGGCGCGGTCTATCCGCTCTCGACGCTTGAGATCGCGACCGCCCAGCGGGGGGTTATCGGCACGATTCCGCCCGGCAACCTGGCGACCAGCATGAATGGCACCACGTACAACGTCTACTCCACGTCAACGTCTACCGCCCCAGGCATGCACGGCGTGGGGATTTCGTCGCTGCCGGCGGGCGGGATCACGACCACGAACGGATCGGTCGCCCCCGCAGACGGCTCGTTCGACACCAGCCAGAGCTTCCCTGTGGTCGCGGTTGACAACACCGCAGACAACAACGTCTACGTCGTCTGGAACGACCCGACGCCGACCTCGTCGAACATCAGGTTCGCGAGCTCGACCGATGGCGGGAAAACCTGGTCGAGCGCCGTCACGGTGGGCCAAGGCCTGTTCCCGTGGGTCACCGCCCAGGCGCCGGGGAAGGTGGACATCGGGTGGTACAGCGCGGCACCGACCTACGTCGGCGACCCCAACAAGGCCCCGGCTGGGACGCAATGGAACGTCGATTTCGCCCAGAGCGTCAACGCGACCTCGAGCGCGCCGGCGTTCACCGCTCCCGAGACAGCCGCGACCAACATCAAGTCCGGCGCGATCTGCACCCAGGGCACCGGCTGCAGTGCCGACCGCGAGCTGCTGGACTTCATGTCGATCGCCCATGACAGCGCCGGCAACGCGCTGCTGGCGTTCACGACGGTGCCGTCGAGCGGGCATTCGAACATCGAGTTCGCCAAGCAGACGGCGGGGACCGGGATCGGTTAGCCCAGCGCTAGAGCACGAGCGTCGCGCCGTGGCGGCGCAGCCACCTGGCCTGCTCGCGATATCCGGGGTAGCGGTCGCCCAGCAGCGCCCAGAACCGGGGTGAGTGGTCCAGGATCTCCAGGTGGCAGACCTCGTGCCAGACCACGTAGTCGAGCACCGGCTCCGGAGCCAGTAGTAGGCGCCAGTTGAAGCTCATGGCGCCCGTGCGTGAGCAGCTGGCCCAGCGCGTCCGCTGCCCGCGGATGCTCAGCTTGGTGTACCGCGCGCCGGTCTGGGCGCACGCGGAGTCGAGGCGGCGCGCCACTTCCTGGTGAGCCGCGCGGCGGTAGAAACGCTCGAGGGCGGGCAGCTGGTCTCGGCCGGCGGGAACCAGCAGCTCGTCGTGGCGGCGGTGCACCCGGGTACGGCCTGGCTGCACGACGACGCGCAGCGAGTCGCCCAGGTATGGGACCGTGCCGGCCCGGGCGGCCACCGCCGCCCGGGCTCGGTCGAGCTCGGCCACGCGGCGCTCGATCCAGGGGCGCAGCTCGCGCACCGCGGCGGCAGCCTCACGCTCGGCGGCGCGCTGGGGCAGCACCACCTCCACGCCGCGCTCAGCTTCGACGCTGACCCTGACGCGGCGGGCCCGGGGTGAGCGGCGGATGCTGTACTCGATCACGCTAGCCGGATGACTCCCGCCGCCTCGACTGGGCGAGCCCGGATGGCGAGCAGAGGCATGGGCAGCCGGATGACTCCCGCCGCCTCGACTAGGCGAGCCCGGATGGCGAGCAGAGGCATGGGCGGGAGAGTACGTTGCCGGGCTGACGTGCCCTCGTTTCCTGAACTGGCTGAACCACTCACCGATGGGGTGGTCTCGCTGCGGCTGACCGCGGAGCGGGACATCCCTGAGGTGCTGATCGCCTACCAGGACGACCCTGACCTGGCCCGGGCCCTCGGCGAGCCGCGGCCGCCCAGCGGTGCCGAGCTGGGGCGGCGAGCCGAGCGGGCCGAGGCGGAGCGGCTGGCCGGATCTGGCCTGATCTTCACGACCCTGGAGGCCGGCTCTGACGCGTGCGTGGGTGAGGTCCGAGTCCAGGAGGTGGATTGGGAGCACGGGATCGCTGGCCTCGCCGTCTGGACCGCACCCCGGGTCCGCGGCCGAGGCCTGGCCCGCCGCGCGATCCTCCTGGCCCGGGACTGGCTGTGGCGCGAGTGCGGGCTCGACGCCACGCCGTGATCTGACAGGCTGAGCGCTCCATGGCCTACTGCCGGGTCAAGCTCCCTTCGGGCGTGCGCGCGCCGTTCGAGGTCTACGTCAACGGCGTGCGCCAGGAGCTCGGCAGCGACTACCGGCTCCAGGGGGGAGAGCTTCTGTTCGAGCGCGAGCTGGTCCAGCAGAAGCTCTCG
>DASZGO010000247.1:0-2078 GCA_035938755.1 Solirubrobacteraceae bacterium
GAATCCGTCGATGTCGTAAGCCGCCGCCGGCCGCAGGTTGTCGATGCGGCCCTGGAGCTGCCAGTACCAGGTCAGCCCCTGCGGAGGGTGCCAGTGAGCCGCGGCCGCCGCCGGCACCCCAAGCAGGAGCGCCACGGCGAGGGCCAGCCGGCAGATGGCTACGCCGCCGCTCCTGCCATCGCCTGCTCGGCCACCCGATCGGTGGCGTCATGCGTACCCGCCAGCAGCCGGCGCGAGAGCTGAGCCCGGCGGAAGAACAGCGGGGCGTCGTGCTCCCATGTGGCCCCGATCCCACCGTGCACGTTGATCATCGAGCGAGCGGCGAAGTCCAGCGCCTTGCCTGCCGCCGCGCGGGCCGCGCTGGCCGCCAGGGGGAACTCGTCGGGCTTGGAGGTGCGCGCCCAGCCGGCGTAGTACTGAAGGCTGCGGGCGTTCTCCCGCTGGCGCAGGACTTCGGTCAGCTCGTGCTTGATCGCCTGGTAGGAGCCGATGGCGCGACCAAACGTGAAGCGCTCCTTGGCGTACTCGACGCTCATCTCCAGGCAGGTATCCACCGCGCCCAGCGACTCGGCGGCCAGCAGTGACTGGGCCACGTACCAGGCGCCACTCAGCGCGTCCTCGCCCACGTCCAGCCGTCGCCCCTGGGCGCCCGACAGGGTGACGTTGCCCAGCGAGCGCGTGGCGTCGTAGCGGGTGACCGGCTCGATCGACACGCCGCCGGCCGACGCCTCAACCACGCCGGCCACGGGCGAGCCGTCATCGGTCTGCCCCACCACCACCAACAGGTCGGCGCCGGGAGCGTCGGGCACGAACGCCACCGCGCCGTCGAAGCTCATCTGGTCGCCGTCGACCGTGGCCGTGGGCGCAGAGGCGCGCCCCATGCCGGACTCGGGATCGACCGTCCAGCCGGGCTCCAGGTCGCTGGGCGGACGCGCCGGCAGGTACACCGGGCGCACCTCGCCGGCCGCCACGGCTTGCAGCGACTCGTCTCCGGCGGCCTCCAGGATGCCGGTGGCGGGGACCAGCCCCAGGAGCGGGACCGAGGCCAGCACCCGGCCGCACTCCTCGGCCACCAGCAGAGCATCGAACACGTCAAGCCCCGCGCCCCCGTTCTGCTCGGAGATCAGCAGGCCCGGCCACCCGGCCTCGACCGCGGTGGGCCACAGGTCAGGCAGCGCGGAGGGATCCTCCAGCGCGTCACGGGCGGCCTCCACCGTCTTGTGGCGTGAGAGCGCGCCCCGCGCAGCCTCACGCAGGAATTCCTGTTCGTCGGACAGAGCGAGGTTCATGAGGACACCGCCTCCTTCTCCTTGGCCCGCAGCTCGCTGAACGGGATGCCCTTGTCCAGGCGCGGCTCAGGCGGCAGGCCGAGCACCCGCTCACCGATGGTGTTACGCAGGATCTGCTCGGTGCCGCCCGCTGACTTCAGGCCGGGCAGGAACGAGGTCATGTAGACGAAGTCGCTGTCCTGGCCCAGCCCCTCCGGGCCGAGCACGTCGATCCCGAGATCCATCGCGTTGATGCCGCCGTTGACCATCGTGACCTTGGCCAACCCGGCCTCGGGCCCCGGGATTTGGCCGCGCTGGAGCTGGGTCAGGGCCCGATAGCCGGCGAACCGCACGGCGGTCATGTCGGTGATGATCGAGCCCAGCCGCTGCCGGATGTCGGCGTCGCGGCGGGCGGCCGGGTCAGCGGCGATCGCCTCGGCCAGGCGAGCCGGCGAGCCGAACGTCTCGGAGCCGAAGCCGATGGTCAGCCGCTCGAACATCAGGACGGTGAGGGCGGTCCCCCAGCCGTTGCCCACGCCGCCGACCACAGAGTCCTCGGCCAGTTTGACGTCGTCGAAGAACACCTCGTTGAACTCGGCCTCACCGGAGATCTGGCGCAGCCCGCGCACCAGCACGCCCTCAGCGTCCATCGGCACGATGAACATCGTGAGGCCCTTGTGCTTGGGCACGTCGGGATCGGTGCGGGCCAGCAGCAGCCCATACGACGCGAACTGGGCGTTTGTGGTCCACACCTTCTGGCCATTGAGGGTCCAGCTACCGTCGTCGCTCTGGCGGGCGCGGCTCTGGACC
>DASZGO010000248.1:0-5104 GCA_035938755.1 Solirubrobacteraceae bacterium
CTGTCTCGCCGGTTCGCGCACACTCTGGTGCCCATCGCGCTGGCCTACCTGTTGGCCCACTACTTCACGTTCCTGGTCTACCAGGGCCAGTCGCTGGCCTATCTGATCTCGGATCCCCTGGGTACGGGCGCCAACCTGTTCGGGACTGCACATGCGACGATCGACTACGGAGTGATCAGCGCAAGTCACGCCTGGTACATCGAGGTCGCGGCTCTGCTGGCCGGCCACGTGGCCGCTCTGATGCTGGCCCACGACCGCGCCCTGACCAGCTACGGCGACGAATGGGACGCCGGAACCGCGCGGGTGGGACCGGGCGGGGTGCTTGTACTCGAGCGGCGGATCAGCGACGCAATCCGCTCTCAGTACTGGATGCTCGGCGTGATGGTGGCCTTCACCTGCCTCGGACTGTGGCTGCTCTCGGAGGCAGCATGATCGTCTTCGCTCACCTGGGCCACTGGTACAGCGCGTTCGGCTTCCTGGTGCCCGCCGTCCTGGTGATCGCGTGGGTTCGCTACCAGGCGCGCCGCGACCGCCGCCGCGTGCGGTTCACCGAGGACTGGACGCTCGAGCTGCGCGACGGCGCGTGGCGGGTCGAGTCGGTCCAGCCCGTGGCCACCCGGCGCCGCCGGCCGCGGCCCGAGCGGGTCAGGAGCGCCCGATAGCCGGCCGGGAATCCCCCCTTCCCCGCTCCCGCTACCGGGCGCTCAAGGTCCTGTGGTGGCAGCGCGTCCGGCCGGTCTGGCAGGACGTCCGTCCGTTGTTCCTGCTCGCCGCCACGGCGGCCGTGTTCGTCCTGGGGACGATCGGGTTCCAGCAGTACGCCACCGAGCACCATCGGGCGGCGGTCGGGCTCGACTCCTTCTACCGGACGCTCACCCTGTTCGAGCTGGACGGCCTGGATGTCGAGCCCCCGATCCCGCTGGCCATGGAGATCGCGCGGTTTCTGGCCCCCGTGCTCCTCGGCTACGCCGCGTTCCGGGGCATCGCGGCGCTGTTTCGCCAGCAGCTGCAACTGATGGGCATCCGGCTGCTGGTCCGCAACCACGTGGTCATCGCGGGTCTGGGCGAGATGGGGTTCGGCCTGGCCACGGCCTTTCGCGCTGAGGGCTTCCGCGTGGTGGCGATCGAGATCGACGAGGCCAACGGCTCGATCCAGGGGGCCAGGGAACGCGGCATCTCGGTGCTGTCCGGCGATGCCCGCGATCCCCGCATGCTGGCCAAGGCCCGGGTCGCTCACGCGCGGTACCTGATCGCGGTGTGCGGCGATGACGGGCGCAACGTCGAGGTCGAAGTGGCCGCCGGCCAGCTGGCCGCCCGGCGCAGCGAGGGCGCGCTGCACGCGCTGGTCCACCTGGACGATGCCGGACTCTGGCGGATGCTCAAGGCCGAGTCGATCGCCCGTCACACGCCGGGAGTCCGAGTCGAGTTCTTCAACGTGTTCGAGACCGGCGCCCGGATGCTGGTGGCCGAACGTCCTCCGCCGGGGCTGGTGGCGCGGGACCCGGGCTCGCTCCGCCGGTTGCACGTGCTGGTGGCTGGTCTGGAAGGCATCGGCGAAGCGCTGGTGCTCAACCTGGCGCGGTTGTGGCAGGCCAGCGGCCCCGTACCGGGCGAGGCCCTGCGGCTGACCGTGCTGGCCGAGGACGCCGAGCACCAGCGCGCCCGTCTGATCGCCCGCTACCCCGAGCTCGAGCGCATTTGCGACCTGCGGGCGGCCACCGCGGTCCTCGGCCTGGAGTTGCAGCACGGACCCCTGGGCGTCGACGTGGAGCCGGACCTCCCGGTGTCCGCGGTCTACATCTGCATCGCCCAGGAGGCTCGGGGCCTGGAGACCGCGCTGGCCCTGCGGGCCCGGGCCGAGCTGGCCGACGTGCCGTTTGCGGTCGCGGTCAACGACGCGCGAGCCGGGCTGGCCAAGGTCCTGCACGACGACCCCCAGACCGCGCAGGGCGTGTACGGGTTTGGGGTTCTCAATCGCACGCTGCGGGTGCTGCCGCTGGTCCTCGGCACCAACGAAACGCTGGCCGAGGCCAAGCACGAGGAGTACGTACGTCATCAGCGCGACCGCGGGGTGCCCGGGGGCGACGGCGTGATGGTGCCCTGGGATCAGCTGCCCGAGGAGTGGAAGGAGACCAACCGTGCATTCGCGGACGGGATCGGGGCCAAGCTCGCAGCCACCGGTTGCGCACTGGTCCCGGCCCCGCTGATCGATCCCCGGGGGGCGCTGTTCTCGTTCTCAGCCCCGGAGGTGGAGGAGCTGGCCCGGCTCGAACACGATCGCTGGGTGGCCGACAAGTTGCGTGCCGGCTGGCGTTACGGCCCCGACCGCGACGACGAGCGGAAGATCCATCCCCTGCTGGTGGACTGGGAGCAGCTGCCCGAGTCCGAGCGCGACAAGGACCGCGAGCCGGTCCTCGAGGTTCCCCTGATGCTGGCCCACGCGGGCTTCGAGATCCTCCGGATCCGGCCCAGGCCGGCGGCCGAACCGGATCAGCCGCCCAGGCCGCCCTCGAAGGCGGCCTTGACCGCCGCTTCCAGGCCGTTCAGCCGGTAGAGGGCGAGCGCCTCGGCGGACTGGAAGCGACCGCCGGCCGCCATGGTGGCGCCGTGGTGGCAGAGCACGCAATGCCAGAGCGCCAGCCGGTGGCGCTCGTCCAGCATCTCTCCCTGCTCGGCCAGGATCCGCTCGCCGAGCACCAGGTGCCCCAGCAGGCGGCCCTCGTCGGTCAGGCCCAGCTCGGCGCCGTAGGTGAACTCCCGGGTCCGGCCGAGGTCGTGGGTGATCGCTGCGGTGAGCAGCAGATCGCGGTGCAGGCGCGGGTGGAGCTGACACAGCTCGTAGGCCAGCGTGGACACGGCCACCGTGTGCTCGAGCAGACCGCCCAGGTAGGCGTGGTGAGAGGCACGCGTGCACGGGGCCCGGCGCCAGTCCCGGCGCAGCTCGGGGTCGCCCAGCAGGCGCGCCAGCAGCGCGGCGTACTGCCGGTCATGGACCTCGCCGGCCAGGTGCTCCAGGAAACCGTCGAGCTCATCGAGATCACGATAGGCCTGGGGCAGGAACGCCGCCGGATCGACGCCCGGGCTATCTGGGTCGACCCGCTGGATCTGGTCGATCTCCAGCACGAGCTCGTCTCGAAACCGCTCGATCCGTCCCGAGGTCTCCACGAGGTCTCCGCGGTCGAACCGGCTGGCCAGCGCGTCGGCATCCTTGAACGCCCGGGCCTGGATCGTGCCGGTCTTGTCCCGGAGCTCGACCACCAGGTAGGGGGAGCCGGTGCGGGTCAGCAACCGGTCCTTGCGCGTGCACGCGAACACGCCGCGCAGCGCCGCGCCCGGGCGGACCGTGGCGATCGTCGCCGCTGTGTCGTCGCGCACAGTCCGCAGCTCGGTACTGGCCTCAGGGGACATAACTTCATCATGTACGGTGAGTCGGATGCACCCTTTGCAGTGGGAATACCGCCCCGACAACCTCCGCGCTCCAGCGCTGGTGTGCGCGTTCAAGGGCTGGAACGACGCCGCCGACGCCGCGTCCACGGCGCTCACGTTCGTGGGGTCGACGCTCGGCGCCCGGCGGTTCGCCACCATCGATCCTGAGGAGTTCTACGACTTCCAGACCACCCGGCCGCAGATCAAGCTGGTGGACGGGGAGACCCGAGAGATCGTGTGGCCGGCGGTCGAGCTCTACGAGGCTCGGGTGCCGAGGGCCCCGCGGGATCTGATCCTGCTGGTGGGTAGCGAGCCGTCGATGCGCTGGCGCTCGTTTACCGAGGTCATCCTGGAGCTCGCCGAAGCGCTGGGTACCCAACTGGTGGTCACCCTGGGTGCCCTGCTGGCCGACGTGCCCCACACCCGCCCGGTGTCGGTCACCGGACTGGCCTCGGACCCCACGCTGATCGCGCGACTCGGCTTGACCCGCTCCTCGTACGAGGGGCCCACCGGCATCGTGGGGATCCTGCACGCCTGCTGCCAGCGGCAGGGCCTCCCCTCGGCCAGCCTGTGGGCAGCGGTGCCCCACTACGTCGCGGCCAGCCCCAACCCCAAGGCCTCGCTGGCCCTGGTGCGCAAGCTCGAGGGGCTGGTGGGCGTGGCCGTCGACGGCTCCGAGCTCGAGTCGGCGGCCGGCGAGTATGACGTTCAGGTCAACGCCGCGGTGCAGAGCGACCCCGAGGTGCAGGCGTTCGTCGAGCGTCTGGAGCAGGCCACCGGGGGCGATGAGGCCGAGGAGGCGGGGCCCCTCCCCTCAGGGGAAACGATCGCTCGTGACCTCCAGCGCTTCCTGCGCCAGCGCGGGGAAGACCCGCCATCCGGACCAGCTAGCTGAGCGTGGCCCCCCACCGCGCGGTGTGCGACTCGCCGGGCTCGAGCCGGACGATCGACTCGCCAGTCTGCAGGGCGTTGGGAGGCGCGGTCATCGGCTCTGCCGCCAGGCCCCGGCGACGACGCTCCGGCGCCAGTGTGTCAGCGGTGTAGACCTCGATCACCGAGTACGCCCGGTCGGCCCAGAGCGACACCTTGCGCCCGTCCGGACAGCCCAGCCGCACCCAGACCAACCCGTCGCGGTCGGGCTCCAGATCGGTGAACGCGAAGTCCATCTCGAGCGCCTCGATCGGCCGCGGGCGCCGGAAGTCGAACTCTGTCCCCTGCACGGCCTCTTGGCCTGTGGGAAGCTGGCGCTGGGGGTCGGTGAGGATCCGCGTGCCGGCGGCGAGCTCCAGGCTGCACTCGTCAACCACCTGACCGTCGCCCGGCGACAGGTAGGGGTGCTGCCCGCAGGCGTACGGGCAGGGACCATCGCCGAGGTTGGTGGCTCTGGTCTCGACCCCCAGCCCGGCGTCGCCAAGCCGGTACTCGATCTGCAGCTCCAGCGTGAACGGCCAGCGATCGTTGGGATGGAGCCTCGTGCCCATCACCACGCGATCGGCCTCGGCCTCGACCGCCCGCCAATTGCGCCAGCGCAGGAATCCGTGGATGGCGTTGCCCTTCTCGGGCTCGGTCAGGGCCACGTGCCGAGTGGTCCCGTCGAACGTGTAGCGCCCGTCGCCCAGGCGGTTGGGCCAGGGGATCAGCGGCGCCCCGTGGGCCCCGTCGCAGATGGCGTCCTGTG
>DASZGO010000249.1:0-3066 GCA_035938755.1 Solirubrobacteraceae bacterium
GGGCGAACTCGAGCTGCACTACCAGCCGGTGGTCGAGATCGCCGATGGGCATACGCTGGGCGGCCTCGAGGCGCTCCTGCGCTGGCGAGACCCCGACCGGGGACTGTTGACGCCCGACCAGTTCCTGTCGCACATCGAGCACTCGCCGGTTCTGGAGCTGATCGGTGAATGGGTGTTCTCCACGCTGTGCCAGCAACTGGCGCGCTGGGACGAGCGCGGGTTCGCGCCCCGCATCAGCTTCAACGTCCCGGCCCGTCAGCTCGAGCAGCCCGGGTTCGCCCAGTACGCGATTGACACCGCCCGCCGGCACGGCGCCGATCCGAGTCGACTGGCCCTGGAGATCATCGAGTCGAGCCCGGTCGAGCTCCAGGCGGTCCTGCCGAGCCTCCGCGCCCTGCGCGAGGAGGGCTTCGTCCTATCCCTGGACGACTTCGGCATGGGTTACAGCTCGCTGGCCCGCCTGCGCGCGATGCCCTTCACACTGCTGAAGACCGACCGGCACTTCATGACCGGCATCCCCGGGGACTTCCGGGCCGAGGAGCTGATGCGGACGATCGTCCTGCTCGGCCAGCGCCTCGATCTCCGGGTGATCGTCGAAGGCGTGGAGACCGCCGAGCAGGAGCAGGCAGTCCTGCGGCTGGGGGCCCGGATCGCCCAGGGCTACTACCTGGGTCGGCCGGCGCCACCCGACGAGATCGCGCGGCGCTGGGGCTAGGGTCGAGGCGGGCGTCTCGCCCACATCGACCCGCATCCCGTCAAGCCGCGCTCAACCCGTACCCGGGATGGGTGTGCTCGAACCACGTGCCCCCGATCGACGCGGTGGCGCTGCATCAGATCACCTCCGCCCGGGCCAGCGCGGCTTGCACTGGGCCCGGGGCGAAGCGCAGCACCCGGAAGGCCACGCTCGACTCCACCCCCACGGGCACGATGCCCCGATTGTGCTCCACCGCCCCGAGGATCGCCCGGGCCACCACGTCAGGCGAGCGGCCGAAGCCCAGGGCCCGCACGGCCGCGGCGCGCTTGCGCTCCGCCGCCCCCACCATCCGGGCCCGCGAGGCGATCGGCGTGTCGATTACGCCGGGGCAGATCACGCTGACCCCCACGCGGTGGCGGGCCCAGTCGGCGCGCAGGCACTGGGAGAGCATGATCACGCCCGCCTTGGTCGCGCAGTAGGCGGCCAGGGTACGGTGCGGGAGGTAGCCGGCTCCCGACGCGACATTGACCACGTGGCCCCGCCGGCGGGCCACCATGCGTCCGCCGAACGCGTGGCAGCCGTAGGCCACGCCGTCCAGGTTGACCCCGCGCAGCCAGTCCCAGTCCTTCAGCGTTCCGTCCAGAAAATCGCCCACCAGGCCCACGCCGGCGTTGTTGACCAGCACGTCGACCGGTCCGAGCTCGGCCTCGATCCGCTCGGCCAGGTCCTCCACGGCCTCCCGGTCCGACACGTCGCACTGATAGAAGGCCGGGACCCCGCCGACCACGCATTCCTCGGCCGTGGCCTGCGCGGACGACTCGTCGATGTCCACCGCCACCAGGTTGGCTCCCTTGCGGGCCAACCGAAGCGCCGTGGCCCGGCCGATGCCACTGCCCGCGCCCGTGACCACCACCCGGCCAGTGGAGATCTTCACTGCGGGCGCCTCGCGGCGATCATCCGCAGCCCGTGACGGGGGCGCAGGGTCAGCGTGGCCTCCGGCTCCACCGGATGCCCCGGGACCAGCTCGTAGGTGAAGCGCTGGCTCATGATCGCCGTGACCAGTGTGGCCTCCATGAGGGCGAAGCTGGAGCCGATGCAGATCCGCCGTCCGCCGCCGAACGGCAGGTACTGAGACCGATGCCGCCCGGCGCCGCGCTCGGGCAGGAAACGAGACGGATCGAACACCTCCGGCTCCGGCCACCACCGGGCATCGTGGTGGATCGCGTGGATGGGGATAAGGATGCTCGCCCCCCGCGGGATCCGGTGGCCGTCGATCACGTCGTTCTCGATGGCGATGCGGGGAATTGCCCAGGCGGGCGGGAACATGCGCATCGCCTCCTGCACGCAGGCACCGGTCCAGGTCAGCTGCGGCAGATCTGGGGCCGCGGGCCGCCGGCCGGCCAGGACCGAGTCCACCTCGTCCAGGAGCCGCTGCCGGGCGGCGGGCTCCCGGGCGAGCAGGTACCACATCCAGGACAGTGCGTTGGCCGTGGTCTCGTGCCCGGCTAGCATGAACGTGGTGGCTTCGTCGCGCACCCGCCGCGGCGAGAGCTTGTGACCGCGTTCGTCGCGCACCGACAGCAGCAGGCCGAGTAGATCATCGTCCGGGCCGGGGTTGGCCTGGCGCTCACGGATCACCTTCCACACCATCTCGTCGACGCCGCGCATGATCGACTGGATGCGGCTGAGCGGCGGCGGCAGCACCGGGGCGTGGTGCAGGAAGTTGGCCCAGGCCCGGAACAGCCAGGCCGGAGGGTTGACCAGCATGATGCCCCGGGTGGCGCGCTCGGCCGCGCGCAGTCCCGTGGTCACGGTCGGCCCCAACCGCTGGGCCAGATCGGCCATGCCACGCCCGAACAGGGCACAGCCCACCACATCCAGCGTGAGCTCGGTCATGGCCCGCGACATGTTCAGGGCGATGCGGTCGGAGCCGTCGTCCAGCTGCTCCAGGAAGCGCTCGATCGGGTCGATCATCAAGTCGACTAGACCCCGCAGGTGGCGCTTGGCGAACAGCGGGTTGAGCAGCATCCGGTGCCGGCGCCACGAGTCGCCTTCGTCGGTGAACAGGCTGAGACCCAGCACCGAGCGCAGCAGCTCGTACTCCACCGACTTGCGGTAGCGCTCGACGCCGTCGTGCAGGACGTGATCGACGTAGTCGGGATGGCCCAGCACGAACATCGTGCGCCCGGCGAAGCTGTAGCGCACGATGTCGTTGTCCCGCAGGCTGCTGACCAGCGGGCCCTCGGTGGACAGCCCGTTGATCAGCGTGTCGTGAGCCACCCGCAGGCCGCTCACGGTGGGAGTGCGGCGAGCTGCGAGGGCCGACATGGTCAGACGGCCGCCGGCGCGGGGTAGGGACGGGTGGTGAAGAA
>DASZGO010000250.1:0-8905 GCA_035938755.1 Solirubrobacteraceae bacterium
CAGGCCCGCAGGTGAGCCGCGCCGCCGTAACGCGTGATCACGGCCGAGAGACGATTGATCTCCTTGGTCCGGGCGCGCTGGACCCGCAGGTCACGTCGCTCGTCGCGACCGCGGGATACGGCGGCCGGGATCAGGCTCACACCGAGAGCGAGGGCCAGGATCAATCCCGTCCATCCCGCCGCGGGACCCGCGGCCGGCCGCAGCCGGCCCGCGAGTGCGGGCAGCTCGGTCAGCAGGCGGCCCACCAGCACTCCGGCTACCACGACCATCGCACCGGCCGCCGGGAACATGTAGCGCCCCAGCCCGGGCCAGCCGTGGAGCGAAAAGGCGACCTCGACGATCACCCACCCGATCACCCCCGCCCCGATGACCAGGGTGACCAGATCCCGCCGCAGCGCCGCGACGGCCAGCGAGAGCAGGGCGGCGATCTCCAGGCCAGTCTCGTGGAGATCTAGGAACCGGTCGATGGTGCCGAACACCCGGTCGCTCTTCAGCCGCCGCCCGGAGCCGAACGCGTTGGCCCCGGCCACGAACGGGCTGCGGGAGGTGATGGCGGGGATGCCCAGCCAGAGGAAGGCGATGGCTGCCACACCGGCCATCAACAGCCACCGCATCCGGGGGACCCTGAGCCAGGCCCAGATCGCGTAGAGCCCCAGGAACGGCCACACCTCGGGACGGCCCAGGGCGGCCAGCGAGCCTAGGATGAAGGCCAGGCGCGGTCGCTTGGTCAGGTGGGCGTCGATCGCGGCCAGTGACAGCGCCACGATCATCGTGTCCGACTGGGCGCTGAGCATGTAGTGCCACCAGTCGCGGATCTCCAGGACCCCCACGGTGGCGAACACTCCGGCGAACGCGGCCACATAAGGCGCGCGCGAGTCGCCCTCGGCAGTTCCCAGCCGGACCAGCCGGTACACGATGTGGCCGGCCGCCAGGGCGCCACCCAGCGAGATGGCCACGCAGGTGATCATCCACAGCCACAGCTCGTAGTGGCCGAAGATGGCGAACGGGACCGTGAACAGGAAGGGCAGCGGCTTCCACGACGGCGCGGCGTTGGTGTCCAGCGCGCCGAGCAGCGTCTGGTGACCCCAGACCAACCAGCCGTAGGGATCGAACCCGGGTCGGGTGCGGGCCCACAGGACGATGATCAGCGCCAGCACGAGCAGTCCGGCGGCGCCGACTACCACGCGCAGGCCGAGCCAGCTGGGGAGTTCGCGCCGTGGTGGCCGGACAGTCGGCGGGGGAGCGGGCGGGGAGGTGGTGGCGGTCACCGGTGCAGCAGCACGCCGCCGGGGTGACCGCGGGTGACGACGTAGCTCGCCCTAAGGCTGCGGCAGCGTGCGATCTGGGTCGCGCGGGTGTGCAACGGGCGCACCTTCCAGCCGCCATGGGTGACCGGGTAGAACAGCACCTTGGCCAGGCGGGGGTTGCGCAGCTCCGCCTTCTGGACTCCCTGCTGAAAACCTCCGACGTGACCGACGTTGCGATGGAACAGGTAGGCCAAGGAGCTCACGTACCCCACGTCGGTCACCGGCTGGCCGCAGTTCTGGATGTGGCGGATGCCGCCCAACCGGTCGGCGGTGGTCTGCAGCAACGCGATCTGATGGGCCCGTCCACGCTCGTGACGCAGATCCCTGCGCTCGACCCGCGCCCGGTGGATGGCGCCCGGGACGAGCGCGATCACCAAGGCCGCGGCCACCGGGATCCCTACCCACTGCGGGACTCCCACGCGGAGCTGCGGCAGCTCGGCCAGGAGCCATCCCACGGCGACTCCGGCCAGCACCGCGCACACGCCGGCGGCCTCGAACATGTACCGGGGCAGCGCTGGCCAGCCGTGGAAGGCGAACGCGATCTCCACGATCAGCCAGACCACGGCACCGCCGGCCAGGCTGAGCACGATCCAGTTGCGCCGGACGGCGGCGAAGACGATCGCGATGGCGGCGCCGATCCACACCGGGAGGTACTCCAGCTCGCCGAACCGGCTGATCGTTCCGCCCAGCTTGTTGTGCTTGAGCACCCGCGGGGACAGCTTGGCCAGCTCGCCGGAGATGTTGGGACGGCCATTGGTGATCGTTGGGATCCCGAACCACATGAACCCGATCACGGCCACGGCGCCGACAATCGGCCAGCGAAGCTTGGGCACCTTGAGCCAGGCCCAGATCATGAAGATGCCCAGGAACGGCCAAGCCTCCGGGCGCCCCAGCGCGGCCAGCAGGCCGAACAGCAGGGTCCACCGATAGCGGCCGAGCAGAAACATGTCGATCCCGGCCAGCACGAAGGTGGTCAGCATCGGGTCGGTCTGGACCGACAGCACGTAGTGCATGTAGTCCTCGATGCCGAGCAGTGCCGCGCCGGCGAAGATCGCCGCGGCCACCGGTGCGTAGCGGCGGATCGGGTTCTCGTCGGCCATCGCCGCTCGCCCTCCGCTCAGCCGGAAGGCCAGCCGCCCGGCGAACACCACTCCGGCCAGGGCGATGGTCACCGAGGTGATCATCCACAGCCGGAGCTCGTAGTGCCCGAAGATGGAGAATGGCGCGGTGAACAGCAGCGGCATCGGCTTCCACGAGGGCGCGCCGCCAAGGTCGAGCGACCCGTGCAGGGTCTGGTAGCCCCAGACCAGCCAGCCGTAGGCGTCGAAGCTGGGCCGAGTGCCCGCCCAGGCCAACAGCGCGCCGGAGACGGCCACCAGGATGACCGCGGTGGTCCACCAGGGGTGGCGCCGGATGAACCCGCGCAGGGTCCAAGGCACGGGCTCGTGCGCCCGCTGCTCTTCGTGGACCTCCGGGGCCGCGGAGATCGGCGGTGCTTCTAGCGTGCTCTCGGACACGGAGACGGCCGGACGGTAGCACGGGCAAAAGTGAGGATCGGGTTAATCAGCCCGAATCTCGCTCGGCCGGCGGCGAGTGCCCCCGGCAGGAATCGAACCTGCATCCCGCGCTTAGGAGGCGCGTGCTCTATCCATTGAGCTACGAGGGCGTGTGGTCATTCCTCAACGTAGAGAGACTCCCGCGCCAGCTCGTCGCCATTCTTGCTCCACAGCTTGATCTCCAGGAAGTCCGAGCGGTAGTTGTCGGGGCCCAGCAAGGTGAACCGCTGTTCGATGAGCTCGCATTGGTCCACGGCCAGGTTGGCCAGCTCGGCGGTCACCAGCACCCCGCCCGGGATCAGCGGCACGCCCCACACCAGCGTCATGTCGGCGGCGTTGCCGAGCTCGCCCCGCCACTTCCCGATCACTTCGTCGTTCAGATCAAGCTTCCAGTCCGGGTTGGCCTCGGCCAGCTCGGACGTGAAGTCGGCGCTGGCCTCGAAGTCCCCGGCCCCGCCCGCGCCTTCGGTGAATGACACGTAACCGAACAGCTCGAAACCGGCAGTGGTTCGGGCCACGGCCGGGACGTAGGTGCGACCGGCGTACGTGCGATCGGGAAACCACACGATCTCCCCCGCGTCGCCGAGCTCCTCCCCCTCAGCGTCGATCTCGGCGCACGCGGCGAGGAAGTGGCCCTTGAGCGTCTCGGCCCAGCGCCCGTAGGGCGGGCCTTCCTGCGGCGGCTCGGCCGCGAAGCTGATGACGAAGCGATCGGTCGGGGGCATCTGCCGTGGCAGCGTACCCGCGGGCGCCCGTCGGCATCGCCCCGGTCAGGTGGCGCTCAGCGCAGCGTCGATCGTTGCGGTCAGCGTCTGGGCGAGCAGGGTGGCCACCTGCGCCCGGGGCAGCACTTCGCTGCGCGCTCGCTCGAGCACCGTCTCCGTGAAGGCCACGAACCCCCCCAGGGCCAGCCGGACCAGCGGGGGCGGGTCTGGGGTCCCCAGGTGATTGAGCGCGATGCTGGAGATCACGACGTCCACGAACCGCTCCACCACCTGATCCAGCTCAGGGTCGAGCGCCGCCCGGGCCATCCGATGGATCCGCCAGGCGTGGGTCGGCGCCAGCGCGTGGTCCATGATCCGGGCGAAGTTGGCGGACAGACGGTCGTTCAGCGGCTCGAATTCATCGGTCACCCAGCCTCCGGTGAGCTGCCCGCCGGCCCGCTCGGCCACAGCCAGGACGATGTCCGCGCGCCCGCGCGGGAAGTAGTGGTAGAGCAGGTTGCGGGTCACCCCCGCCCGGGCCGCAATGGCGTCGAGCGAGAAGCCGCCCAACCCCTGGCGGGCCACCACCGGCATGGCCGCGGCCACCAGCTGCTCACGGCGCTCGTCTCGGGACAGCCGGCGGGTACTGCGTGGTTTCGGCCCGGCCACGGCGCTCATGCGCACAGACTAGGCAGCAATTGGCGAACTGTCAACTGACTTGACAAAGCGTAAATAGCTCGTATGCTGCGTGCTGCCCGGGAGGCGTCGGCTCAGTCAGAGGAGGTCTCATGTCCCGTATTGCACGTATCGGCGCCGTTCTCAGTGCTCTGATCGCCGGCTGCCTGGCCACCGCGGGCCCGGCCGGCGCCGCCCCGCCGCTCAGCCAGGCCGACGCCCAGCGGATTGCCACGGACGCCTACGTGTACGGGATCCCGGTGATGGAGTTCATGCGGCAGGCGCGCACGCAGACCAGCGTCACCGTGCCGACCGCCCTGTCTGACGCGCCGGTCAACCAGCTGGGCAACGCCCGCCACCTGGCCGACGTCAAACATCAGGTGATCGTGCAGCCCAACAACGACACGCTGTACTCGAATGCGCACCTCGACCTGAGCGCCGGGCCCCTGGTCCTGCAGGTGCCCAGCGTGCCGCGCCACCGGTACTACTCGTTCGAGTTCCTCGATCCGTACACCAACGTATTCGGGTACGTAGGCAGTCGCACCACCGGCGATGGCGCGGGGACGTTCCTGATCACCGGACCGGGATGGCACGGCACCGTGCCCCGTGGCATGCGACGCATTCGCTCGCCGTATCGGCTGGCCTGGATGGTCGGCCGCACCCTCGTGTTCGGCCCCGGCGATCTCCCCGCGGTGCACCGGGTCCAGGACGGCTACCGGTTGCTGGCGCTGCCCAAGTACCTGAGGTATGGCCCCAGCTGGCAGGCGCCCCGACCCCACCGGATCATCACCCGCCACCACATGTACACCGAGCCCACCGGCCTGGCGTTCTTCGATCGCCTGGGCCGATACCTGGCCCAGAACCCACCGCCGCGCCGCGATGCGGCGATTCTGGCCGAGCTCAAGCGGGTGGGCATCGGCCCCGGTCTACAGCCCTCGCGCGAGCATCTGAGCCAGCAGGTGTTGGCCGGCTTGAGGGCGGCGGTGGCCGGGGGACACGACCACGTCTTCGCGCTGCGGGTCTCGATCGCCACGCCGAGCATCCTGAGCACCGGCGGGTGGTTCGTTCCCCCCAACGACACGGGCCATTACGGCACCGACTACAAGTTCCGTGCCGTCGTGGCCATCTACGGCATCGCCGCCAACCGGCCGGCCGAGGCCATGTACATCGTGGGCGCGGCAGATCAGCAGCATGCGCTGCTGGATGGTTCGCGGCGGTACCTCATCCACTTCACCGCGGGACAGCTGCCACCCCCGGCCCGCTACTTCTGGTCGCTCACCGTCTACGACCAGAACTTCTTCCTGGTTCCCAACCCGATCAATCGCTACGAGGTCTCAAGCCACACCGCGGGCCTGAGACACAATGTCGACGGCAGCCTGGACATCTACGTCCAGCGGGTCCGTCCGGCGGGGCACGGGTCGAACTGGCTTCCCGCTCCGGCGAGCGGTCAGTTCCAGATCACGTTCCGGCTCTACGGGCCCCAGCCGCCGGCGCTGGACCGGACCTACGTGTACCCGCCGATCGTCCGGACCGGCTAGAACGCACCCCGGCGGGTCAATACCGCCGGGATCGTCTTGAGCAGGATCGACAGGTCGAGCATCATCGACCACCGCTCCAGATACAGGAAGTCCAGGCGCACCAGATCGTCGAAGTCGAGATCGGACCGGCCCGACACCTGCCACAGGCCGGTGATGCCGGGCAGCACCAGGTAGCGCTTCTTGTGCCAGTCCTCCAGCCGATTGAAATCGCGCATCGGGAGCGGACGCGGGCCGACCAGGGACATCTCGCTCCGGATCACGTTGACCAGCTGGGGAAGCTCGTCCAGTGAGAACCGGCGCAGGACCCGCCCGACCCGGGTCAGCCGCGGGTCCTGGCGGATCTTGAACAGGGCGCCGGTCTGTTCGTTGAGCGGCTCCAGGTCGGCCTGGATCTGCTCCGCGTGCTCACGCATGGTGCGGAACTTGAAGCAGTAGAACGGCTTGCCGGCCATGCCCGGCCGGACCGAGCGGTAGATCACCGGGCCGCTCGAGCTCAGCTTCACCGCGATGGCGATCACCAGCAGGATGGGGAAGATGAGGATCAGGACGATCGTCGAGACCACGAGGTCGAACGTGCGCTTGACCGCGTAGTCGATCCCCTGGAACACCGGCGGGCGGAGCTTGAACAGCGGCACGGTTTGACCGGGCACGAACTCGGCGCGGTCGATCAGGATCTCCATCGTCGAGGGTGCGAAGTGGACGGTGAGCCCGCGCTGGTTGCACAGGTCGACCAGCTCCACCGCCCGCTCCTGGGGGAAGTCCGGATCGGCGATGATCACTTCCTGGACGCGCTCGCGGTCCAGGATCTCCGGCAGATCCTCCAGCTCACCCAGGGAGCGCAGCCCGTTCTGGGGCCGCGGGGTGAGCGAGATGTAGCCCGCGATATCGACCCGCGTGCGGGTGCTGCCGGCCAGCGCGTGGGCCACCGCCTCGATGTGCTTACCCGACCCCACCAAGACGGCCCGCCGCCAGTAGCCGGCCTGCTCGAGCATCCAGCCGGTGACTCGCAGGTGCAGCGCACGCAGTCCCGAGATATAGACCGTGGCGAAGAACAGCGAGCCGTAGAAGATGAAGTAGCTGGAGAAGTGCTGGCCGTCGGCCAGCGCGAACACCAACGAGATCACCGTGGCCTGGAACAGCGCCGTGGCGATCTGGGGCCAGCCGGGGCGGCGCGGGCGGTCGGCGTACAGGTCCGCGCGCGCGAACATCAGCACCACGACCAGATAGGCGAAGGCCAGCCAGTGCCGCGTCTGGGTCCAGGTTGGGGCAGGGTCGTAGTTGCCGTTGATGGCCGACTTGAGCGTCAGCGCGGTGAACAGTGCGGCGGCCACGCCCGCGAAGTCGATGGCCAACAGCGACACCACCCGGCCGATCCGGCGGGCCGTCTCCAGCCGGAGCAAGAACGAGAGCAGCGGGGGCCGCTTCCGCCGGACGTCGCGCGCTGGCATCGGCACCGGGTGCGCCGTCACGGTGTGGCGCGCCGTACGGGAGGTTTGGCCCTCCTTGGCGCTGGTCTGCTCGGTTGTCACGGTTTGGCGCCAGCCGTCATCAGTTTCCCCGCCTGCTTGTTGTAACGGTATCTGTCGGGCGAAGTTTCGCCTCAGCGTCGGTCGTTGTGCTTCCGGCTGGCGGGCTCAGCTGGGAGCCCCGACCAACGCCTCGACCCCAGCCTCCTCGATGGTCCGCCTCAAGCCTTCTCTGAGGTCCACCTCGGGCTCCCATCCTAGGACCTCTCGGGCCAGGGCGATGTCGGGTCGGCGGACTTGCGGATCGTCGGTCGGTAGCGCCTCATAAACGATCTCTGACCGCGATCCGGTTACTTCAATCACGGCTTTGGCCAGTTCGAGCAATGTGAACTCGTTGGGGTTCCCGATATTCACCGGGTTGTGATACCCCGATTCGGCCAGCGCGATGATCCCCCGGACCTCGTCGGCGACATAGCAGAACGAGCGGGTCTGCGAGCCGTCGCCGAATACCGTGATCGGCCGGTCCTGGAGCGCCTGGCGCAGGAACGTGGGAATCGCGCGGCCATCGTGGGGGCGCATTTTTGGTCCGTAGGTATTAAAAATCCTCACGATCGCGGTGTCCACGCCCTGCTGGCGGTGGTAGGCCATGGTCAGCGCCTCGGCGTAGCGCTTGGCCTCGTCGTACACACCGCGTGGCCCGATCGGGTTGACGTGGCCCCAGTAGCTCTCCTTCTGGGGGTGCTCCTGCGGATCGCCGTACACCTCACTGGTCGACGCGATCAGGAAGCGGGCGCGGTGCCGCTTGGCCACGCCCAGCGTGTGGTGGGTTCCGTAGGAGCCGACCTTCAGCGTGTGCAGAGGTAGACGCAGGTAGTCGATCGGCGAGGCGGGAGACGCCAGGTGGTAGACGAAGTCGATCTGCTCCTCGACGAAGTAGGGCTCGATGATGTCGAGGTTCAGGTGCACGAACTCAGGCGAGCGGATGTGCTCGATGTTGGCCAGCGTTCCCGTCTCCAAGTTGTCGACGCAGATGACCCGATGGCCCCGGCGCAGGAGCTCGTCGCACAGATGCGATCCCAGGAAGCCGGCTCCTCCGGTGACCAGGCTGGTTGGCATGGGGCGCAGGCTACAAGGACCGAGCTCCACGTCGCAGGACGTGCTCGTCGCCCCGGCGAATGGTGAGCTTCTCCGAGTCGAAGTGCTCGAGCAACGCCTGAGCGAACTTGCGGGAGGTCTGCAGCTCGTCCCGGAGCTGCGCCAGGGTCACCGAGCCTCCGTTGCGGCCGGCCAGATCAACTATCCGAGCGCGGACATCGGCCAGCACCTCCGGGTGGTAGTGGAGGCTCTTCGAAACGCGCACGGCTCCGCCGGACTCACGCAACGCGGCCAAGTCCGCAGGGTCCAATTCGGCTTCGGAAGGAGGCTCGCTTCCAGCCGTCAGCAGCCGCTGCTCGAGGGCGAGGGCGCTCCCGGACAATTCGGCAGGGACCGGAGCCGGATGGCGAGCGGGCGCGGGACGCTCGCGCGCGCCGCGTCCCGCCGCACGCTCGTCGTCCGGCTCCCGCTCGCCACGAGCCAACCGCTCCAGCCGAACCAACACCGCTCGACTCGGTCCGTGCTTGCGCGGGTGAGGATCGAGCACGACGCCCCCCCCGAGCG
>DASZGO010000251.1:0-6879 GCA_035938755.1 Solirubrobacteraceae bacterium
GCAGAGCGAGCTTATCCCTAGCCCGGACCGGGAAGCGCCGCCGGCCGGTAGGTAGCCGGTGGGCTGGCGTAGGGCCAGCTGAAGCCGCCGCACCCGCCGTGGGAGTTCACGAACTGGTCGAAATTCGCAGCGTGGTCGAAGTAGTAACCCAGCGGGTAGTAGGGCCCCAGCACCCGCGGCTCGGTGTTGGATCCGGGCGGCACATCCTGCACGGCCTGGGTGAAGGTGGGGTCCGGGAGCATGTTGCGCAAGATGATCGGCACCGAGGGCAGCGGCCCCTTGGGCAACCACTCGATCCCACAGCTGGGGTTCGCCGAGGCCGGGCGGTTGGCCGCGGTGGAGATCACGATCGTGTAGTAGCCCTGCGCGTCGAGCCTGACGTCGTCGTCCTTCACGCACCCCAGGTACTGCGTGCTCGACATGTTGGAGCACATCGACCAGTACCGCAGCTGCCCCAGTCCCATCGCGGTGTCCGCGGGCAGAAACGTCTGCGGCGTGGTCGGGGCCTTGCCGTGGAATATCAGGATGTCGCCGTACGAGGCCGTGTCGAACGCGGTCATGTAGGCGTTGTCCACGTTCTCGTAGAACCCGCCGGACGGGAGCAGGTTCGTGGTCTGCTGAGCCGCGGGCCAGGCCGCCCCGGTGCGCGGGTTGTTGAGCACACCGTTGGCCACTCCATCGACCGCGTTGGTGTACCGGATCCACGTCGGCGGGTTCTGGCCGCCGAGCTCGGTCGAGGGGATGCTGTCGTTCCCGGGACCTGAGCCCGCGCCGGCCAGACCGTCGGTCAGGCTCTGGGTGCTGGGCAGCGAGTGGTTGGGGCAGTTGGGCACGGTCTGGCGCTGAGTGCCGTCATCGGACACCAGGTTGATCGTGGGCAGCCCCACCCCGCCCGCCTCGTCCAGGCCCTGGTCGGCCTCATAGACCCGGTAGATGAGGAACGCCGTGTGCGGAGCGGTCTTCTGGGCCGGCGGCGACTGGCCGTTGTCGGTGTAGACCGTGTTCGCGGCCCGCCCACCGGATGGCGCCGGGCCGTCCACCACGTAGACCTTGTAGGAGCGGCTGGCGGCGGTGCGGTCGGCCCCGGCCAGGAACGGGTTGGCAGAGCCCGGGTCGGGTGCGATCTGGGTGTCGTGGATCCCATCGATGGCTCGCGTGGCCGGGTCGTAGGTGATATAGGAGATGTAGCGAGCATGCGGGAACTGGCCGTCGACCTCCAGATGAAAGCCGGGCGGGATCGGGAGCTGGGCCGTCCAGTAACGGGCCGCCTGGTCGGGGAAGGCGACGTTGGCCTGGGCGCCCGAGATCTCCACGGTCCAGCCGCAGGAGGACTGCGCCGCTGCGCCCGGCGCCAGCGAGCACACGGCGAGCCCCACAGTCGCACCAGCGACGGCGCCTAGCCTGAGAACGCGCTCCCGCATACCAGGCATTGTTCCCGGCCGGCTCCGGGGCCGCGGACGAAATTCAGGCGGAGTTGGACGGCACGGGTGCCGGCTGCGCGCGCGCCGGCCCGGGACCCCGCGCCAGCAGCATCAGCGCCACCGCGGCGATCGCCGCCACCACGCCCGCGAACGCCAGCCCCGCGGCCCGCAGCGTCGTCGCGTCGGCCAGCACGCCCTCGCCGATCACCGGGATGGAGATCGCCAGATAGGCCACCACGAAGAAGCTCGAGGCGACCCCGGCCCGCTGCTCGGGCGGCGAGGCCGAGTTGATCGCGGCCAGACCCGAGCGGAAGCTCAGCCCCTGCCCCGCGCCGGCCAGCATCGCGCCGAGCACCAGCAGGGCCAGCGACGACGCGGCGAGCCCGGCTGCGAACACTCCCATCCCCGCGATCAGGCCCGCGCAGCCGGCCGGCAGGGCACGCGCCTCAGGCACCACCTCCAGCAGCAGCTGGCCGGCGGTCGAGGCGGCGAACACGCCGAACACCACCAGGCCGACCACGGCGGCGTTGTGGATCGACAGCACCTGGCCCAGGAACGCTGGCGACACCGCGGTGGACAGGCCGAGGACGGCGAACCCGGCGAACGCGGCCAGCGACGCCCGGATGAATGTGGCCCGGACCGACGCGGGCACGTGCAGCGCCTGGGGCCTCCACGAGATCGGCCCGCGGTGGCTCACCGGCTCGGGCATGACCAGGATCCCGGCCACGGCGGGCACCAGCAGACCCAGATCCACCCAGAACGGAAGCCGTAGAGGCTGGGCGGCGGTCTGGGCTAGCACCCCGGCGAGCAAGGGGCCGCACCCCAGGCCGCCCATGTTGGCCATCGCGGCAACCAGCGTGGCCCGGGCCTGGCCCCCGGGCGCGGCCAGGTCGACCAGCGTGGCCGTGGCCGTCCCGGTGAAGATGCCGGCTGAGAAACCCGATATGACGCGGCCGATCAGCAGTAGCGGCAGTCCAGCCGCCACGAGGAAGGCCACGGCGCTGAGCGCGGAGGTTCCCAGGCCCAGCAGCAGCACGGGCCGGCGCCCAATCTGGTCGGACAGCCGGCCTAGGAGCAGTAGAGCGACAATCACGCCGGCCGCGTAGGTGGCAAAGATCACCGTGATCATCAGCACCGTGAAACCGAAGCGCTGCTGGTAGAGCGTGTACAGCGGCGTGGGCAACGTCGTGCCCAGCATCGTGGCCAGGAACGCGTAAGCGACGGCGGCGAACCCAGCCTGGCGACCCACGCGCCGCTCCCCCGCCTGAAACGATCTAGCCATGTTGGAGAATCCTGCCGGGCTCGTCTACGGCACGCTGATCGTCGGCGCGCTACTGGATGCGGAAAGCACCGTGAGCGAAAACTACCCGGACACGGTGGGTGCGGTGGCGATCACGCTCGTTCTGTTCTGGCTCGCCCACTCCTACGCCGAGTTTGCCGGCAATCGGCTCAAGCACCGAGAAGCGCTGCGTCTGGCCGGGCTCGGTCACGCGCTGGTCCACGGATTGCCTACGCTGGCCGGAGGTGGCGTGCCGTGGTTGGTGCTCGTGCTCTGCTGGGTGTCCGGAGCCACGCTGGACACCGCGGTCGGCATCGGCATCTGGTCCTCAGCGGGGATGATCCTGGTGATTGAGCTCGCGGCTGGTGTTCGCGCCGAGCTGTCCGGCGTCGCGCTGCTCGTCCAGAGCCTGGTCGGGGCGGCCCTGGGCGCGCTGATCCTCGCGCTCAAGGTGGTCCTGCACTGACCACGGCTGTGCGCCGGCTGGCCACCGCCCCAACGTTGACGGTCAGCGTGCGGCTGGTGGCCGCGTAACTCCAGCGCCTCGGGCCCAGCTTGCGCCCGTCCAGCCGCACCACTGGGGGCCGATCCACGCCGATCAGGCGGACCACCCAGGACCGTGACCGCACCGCCCCCGGGAAGCTGCCCCGCGCCGGGCCGATGCGCAGCGTCGAGAGCCTCCCCCGCTGCGTGTGGGCAACCGGCGTCCAGCTGTATCGATGCCCCGTGTAGCCGAAGCCCGTGCCCGGGTCGTCATACAGCCCGAAGCTGCCCGAGCCGCCGGCGTAGGCGGTGAGGATCAGCTGGTGCTGGGGACGCGCCGGCGTGTAAGGCTGAGACGGCTGGGTGGGGATCACGGCCCCGGCCCGGATCAGCACGGGCATCTGCGAAAGGGGGACCGACAGCGTGACGACGGCCGGCCCGCGGAAGCGCTGGCCGGTGAAGTAGTCGACCCAGGCTCCCGGCGGCACCCACATCTGGGCCGGGGCCGGATCGCCGTCGGCGGCCACCGGCGCGACCACCACGTCGGGTCCAAACGTGAACTCACTGGTGTGCTGGTAGGCGTCTGGGCGCCCGGGCCACTCCAGGTACAGGGCTCCAGTGATCGGTAGCCCCGTGTCATAGGTCCGGCGGGACAACGTGTAGATGTAGGGGCCCAGGGCTTCGCGCAGGCGCAGGAAGCTGGAGGCGGCGGCCGCGGCGGCTGGCCCGTACTGCCAGGGCAGCCGATCGCCGTGGTCCGAGTGCAACCGATCCAGCGGCTGGAACGTGCCCAGCGCCACCCAGCGGGCGTACAGGTTGTCCGGCAGGTGGGCGGACAACGCCGAGGTGCCGAGCGGGCCGCACTGGCCGTTGACCGGCTGGCCGTGGAAGCTTCCGATGTCGTGGCTGATGTACGGCAGCCCGACGTTGCCCTCGGCGGCCGAGAATTGGGCCTCGAAAGCCAGCATCGGCCAGGTGGCGCAGGTGTCGCCGGTGAACTGGATCGAGTACCGGTGCTCGGCGAAGATGCCGGTCCCGCCCCCCTGGGTGTCGCCGTCAAATCCATCGGACGAGCTGTAGGAGGCGCCCACCCGGGCGAACGCCGGCCAGCGGGTGCCCCGGGCGCGCTGCCGCTGTGCGTACAGCGAGTTGATCCACGTGTCCGCGGTCAGCCCCGGCGCTGAGGCGCTCGAATCATCGCAGCACCAGTCGAACCAGAACACGTCCGCCCCCGCGCGCTCGAGGTCCTGGTGCAAGCCGAAGTAGGTGTCGATCTGCTGGGGCTTGGTCCAGTCGAACACGGCGCAGCTGGCGGTCGGGTCGGCGATCAGGATGTGGCACGTGCTGGCCCCGCCTGAGATCGTCAGGCCGCCGGCCTGGCCGCTGGCCCCCGGGTACTTGGGGTCGTTGGTCGAGATCGAGGGATGGATGTTCAGCGCCACCGACAGGCCCTGGCGGTGGGCCCAGTCGAGGAAGCCGTGGGGGTCGGGAAACAGGCTCGGGTTCCACTCCCACCCGTCCCAGCTGTAGGGCCGGCCCGGCGCGCCGGCGATGGCAGCGGCGATCTGCGCCCCCTGGGCGCTGCTCTCCCGCTTGAAGTCGGTGTCGATGGACAGCGTGTCGAGGGGCAGCTGGTGGGCCCGGAAGGTGGCCAGGAGGTCGTGGTAGTCCTGGTCGGAGTAGGGCCAGTAACGGGAGAACCACACCCCGAACGCGCCTCGTGGCAGCATCGGCGCCGGCCCGGTGAGCGCGCGCAGGTCGCCCAGCCCGCGCTGATAGTCGTGGCCGTAGGCGAACAGGTACCAATCCTGATACGGGCCTGCGCGGCTGGGCCGCACGGCAAACCCGGGCGAGCCAGGTGTGAGCAGCGCGGTCGAGGTATCGTCGAGCACGTACCAGCCGGCCCGGGACAGGAGCCCGTCGTTCAGCGCCACCGGCCCGTCCAGCAGGTCGAGAGCGCGCCGCCAGCCCCCCAGGTTGCCCTGGCTCCGGCCGGGCTGCGGGGCCACGCTCACGCGCCGACCGCTCACCGACAGCGTCAGCCTCAGGTTGCCGGCCGAGAACGGCCCTGAGCCCAGCCGGTAGGCCAGCGTGGCCAGCCGTGTGCGGATGGTCAGCCAGCCACCCGACCTGGTGAACGTGAATCTGGGCGCCGGTACGGCATCCCGGGTCGCGGTCATGGTGGGACGGTTCTCGAACCGCCGGTCCTGGGCGTACTCGGCCCGGATCAGAGTGGGCGTCAGCACCTCGAACCGCGCCGCCCCGGCGGGCACCATCACCGAACGCGCGGCGGCCGGCGACGAGCCAGCCAACGCGGCCAGGGCCGCAACGGTCACAGCCAGAGCTGCGCGCTGACCCATGTCCGCACGCTACCTTCTTTCCGTGCCGAGGAGGGAGGTCAGACGGCGAGAGCTGATCGCCGGCGGCGTGGGCGCCGCCGCCGGTGCGCTGGGCGCTCCTGCGGCGCTGGCCCGGGCCCGGCACCGCCCGCCGCGGTCCAGAACCTACGACGTGGTCGTGGTGGGCGGGGGACTCGCCGGGCTGACTGCGGCTACTCGCATCCGGGCGGCCGGGAAGTCGGTGGTCGTCCTGGAGGCTCGCCGGCGCGTCGGCGGGCGAAACCTCGACCACCCGCTGGGGCCGGGCAAGGTGGCCGAGCTGGGTGGCCAGTGGGCCGGTCCGGGTCAGGACAAGGTCCTCGCGCTGGCCAAGCAGCTGGGCGTGGCCACGTTCCCCACCTACTCCGACGGCAACAGCGTCTACTACTCAGGCGGAGCGACCCAGACCTACAGTGGCGACATTCCGCCGGGCAATCCCGCCGCCCTGGTCGAGGTCCAGGCGGCGGTCCTGGAGTTCAACAACATGGCGGCCTTGGTGCCGGCCGACAAGCCCTGGACGGCGCCGCAGGCGGCGACCTGGGATACCGAGACGATCCAGACCTGGATCGATCAGAACCTCCACACAGCCGAAGCGCGGAGCCTGGCCGAGTTGGCCATGCGCGGGGTCTACGGTGAGGAGGCCGAGGAGATCTCGCTGCTCGACCTGCTGGCCGCGATCACCGGCGTCGGGGGCGACTTCAACACGCTGATCGGATCGGCCCAGTCGATCCGGTTCGTAGGCGGCCCCCAGCAGTTCTCGCAGAAGCTGGCCGGCAGACTGGGGCCCGCCGTGCGCCTCGGAGTCCCGGTCGGCGCGATCCAGCACGGCTCACGCATCACCGCGCACAGCGGAGCTAACGTGTTTCACGCTCACCGCGCGATCCTGGCGCTGCCCAAGACGCTGCTCGGGCGGATCGCGTTCGACCCGCCGCTGGCGCCCGGACCCGACCAGTACCTCCAGCGCCAGCCGATGGGGTCGGTGGTCAAGGTCAACGCGATCTATCCCACCCCGTTTTGGCGCGACGCCGGACTGAACGGCGCGGCCACGTCCGACACCGGGCCGATCCGCATCACCTACGACAACTCGCCTCCGGACGGCCGACCGGGAGTGCTTGTCGGGTTCATGGAGGGCAACGACAGTCGCGCGTTTTATGGCTCCCCGCCGGCGGCGCGACGGCAGGCGGCACTGGCATCGTTCGCGCGGTACTTCGGCAGCCAGGCACTTTCTCCCTCGGGTTACGTCGACATGATGTGGGCAGCTGAGCCGTTCACCCGCGGCGCGTACGGCAGCTTCAACCCTCCGGGCGTGCTCACCTCG
>DASZGO010000252.1:0-1672 GCA_035938755.1 Solirubrobacteraceae bacterium
TGGCCGCCGGGTGAGCCGGTGATCCCCAGGGCGACGGTCTGCTGCTCGGGCGAACTCAGCGGGCTGGGCCGGCCCCAGGAGATCTGCTGGAGGGCCAGCCGCAGGGGCTCGGCGTAGGCGAACTCCCCGTCCAGCAGGTGCAGCGCCGTCTGAAGCGCCGCCAGCTCCTCGTCGCTGAATTCGATCGCGGGCAGGTGGAAGTTCTCCGGCGGCAGCGAGTACGTCTCCTGCTCGACCAGCCCCTCGACGGGCTTCTCCACGGCCAGTGTGATGCCCAGCGCCTCGAGCTCCGAGCGGTCGGCATAGAACCGGCGCGCGAACGCGTCCTCGTTCATAACGCTGTAGCCCTCGACCTCCGTCCTGATCTCGTTGGCGGTCACCGGCCGCCGCTCGGCCATCAGGTAGGAGATCAACGAGAGCTGGCGGATCAGCTTCTCGGTGTCCTTCGCCATCCGGCTGCAACTGTAAACGGGCAGTGGCCGCCGGGGCTCGACCCCGTCGCTATTTGCGCTCTTTTGAAGCTGAGGCGTGACGCGATGGTCATTCCGTCCGGCCCAGCTCTCCTGGCGGGCCTCGAGCACACCGGGACGAGCGGGAGCTCTCAGCCTGTTCAGCTCAAGTTCCAGATCGTGCGCGCCAAGCCGAAGACGCGGACGCTGGATCTGCCTAAGCCGCGGCGGCGTCTTCGGTCCGCGTGGCGAAATAGGCGCCGCCGCCCAGCGCCTTGTCAAAGCTCGACCACTGCTCCCCGGCCGGCAGCTCCTTCTCCAGCCGATCGAAGCTGCCCAGCCGTCCGCCCAGGTTGTCGATCATGTGGACCAGGGTGGCCTCTCGGGTGCACGGCACCACGGGGCTGCCGTGCTCCAACGACCCGTGGTGGCTGAGGATGATGTGCAGGACAGCCTGGGCCAGTTCAGGCGGGAAGTCGTCCAGGCGCTCGATCGTCTGCCGGACCCGGTAGTAACCGATCGGGATCTCGCCGTACAGGCGACCGTGGTCGGACATCGATATCGCGTCACCCTGGGCCTCGTAGGCCTCCAGCTTGCCGATGTCGTGCAGCAGCGCTCCGGTCACCGCCACGTCACGATCGATTCCGGGAAACGTGGCGGAGATGGCACTGACCGCCTGGGCGACGCTCAGGCAGTGCTCGAGCAGCCCGTGGCGATACGCCTGGTGGTAGCGCTTGGCCGCCGGGGCGTCCCGGTACCGGGGCCAAGTGGCTGAGCGCTGGCTGAAGATGGCACTGAGCAAGCGCCGGAGGTGGGGGTTCTGGACCGTGGCCACTAGCTCCCGCAGGTCGGCTTCCATCTGGTCTGCCGTACGCGCGGGGCCGTCCGTGAGCTGGTCCGGGTCGAACTCATGGGATTGCGCGGGGCGGAGCGCCTGGAGCGTCAACTGGGGGCCATAGCGCGGGTGTACTGAATAGCGCCCCTTCACGAGCACCACCTGTCCCGGCGCGCAGACGCTGCGGACCTGGTCTATGTCCTCCCAGACCATGGTTGGGACGCTGCCCGTGCGATCGCCCAGCGTGAGCTTCAGGTACTCGCTGCCGTCACGGCGCAGCCGCACCTCAGCCTCCCGCACGACCAAGGCCTGGGTTATCTCGCATCCATCGACGAAGTGGCGCACCTCCATCGCGCAGGCGAAGATAGAGTCCGTGGCGGACGTGAAC
>DASZGO010000253.1:0-5584 GCA_035938755.1 Solirubrobacteraceae bacterium
GATCAGGGCAAACTGGCCGGCCAGGTCGAAGTCGCGGGCGTCGGCCACCATCGTGGTCACCGGCCGCCCGTCCGCGCGCTGGGTCAGTTCGCTGAGCAGGAGCGGATCGTGGTCGAGCGCAGTGACCTCCCAGCCGGCCCGTACCAGGTCCAGGGCCACGCGTCCGGTGCCTGCTCCGACATCGAGGATCGGGTCGCCGTGGGCGGCGGCCAGCTCGCGCCACAGCGGAAGGTCGGCTCGGTAGGCGCCGCATTCGACGTCGTGCCAGACCACGGCTGGGTCGGACTGGGTGTGCCCGGACTGCGCGCTCATGTCTGGGGGACCTCCCAGAACTGGCCGACGTGGCCGCGCTGGGCGAGCTCGGCCCGAAGCTCGAGCAGGGCGGTGTAGGTGGGCAGGACGAACAGCCGGCCCGCGCCGCCCGCGGCAGCCAGCGATCGGTCCAGAGCTTCGGGCAGCGCGGGCACCGTCTCGAGCCGGTCGACCGGGGCGCCGGCGTACTTCAGCCGCAACGCCAGCTCAGCCGCCCGGGTGCCGGCGCAGATCACGCGCCGGACGCGCGGAGCCAGGAGCTCGAAGTCCGCGTCCCAGATCCAGGACACGTCGCGGCCGTCGGCCGTGCGGTCGTTGAGGATGGCCAGCACATCCAGCTCCGAGTCCTCCAGGGCCAGGGTGCGCAGGATCTCGTTGGCGCCGGCGGGATTCTTGACCAGCAGGATCTGGAGCTCGGTGGCGCCCACCACCACCGTCTCGGCCCGCCCGAACGCCGCGGTGACCGCCTCCAGGCCGGCCACGATGTGAGCCAGCGGAATCCCCAGCTTGAGGCACAGCGCGGCCGCGCCCAGCGCGTTATACACGTTGTACAGGCCGGGCAGCGGGAGCCTGACGTCGGCCTGCCCGTCCGGTGTGTGCAGCGCGAAGCTGGCGCTGCGGGTGCCCTCGAGCCTGATCTCCTGGCCCCGGACGGTCGGAGCCGGACGCTGCTGGCCGCAGCTGGCGCAGTGGTAGTGACCCAGGTGGCCCAGGTAGATGGTGTCGTAGCGGTAGGCCGCGCCGCAGCGGCGGCAGTGCTTGGAATCGGAGGCGTGCTGCATCTCGGGCAGCGCCAGGCCGGGGTCCTCAATGCCGAAGTACGACACGCCGGAGCGATGGCGACCGAGATCGGCGATCAGCGGGTCGTCGGCGTTGAGCACCAGAGCCGCGTCCGCCGGAAGCTCGGACACCGCGGTGGCCCAGCGGTCGGCGATCGTCTCGAGCTCGCCGTAGCGGTCCAGCTGGTCCCGGAACAGGTTGCCCAGGAGTACGGCCCGGGGCGCCAGCGCGCCGGTCAGCCGATCAAGCCAGAACTCGTCCAGTTCGAACAGGCCCAGCTCGCCGTCGATGCCGTCGTGACGGCGGGCGGCGCCCAGGAGCGCTGAGGCCACGCCGCCGGCCATGTTGGCCCCGGCCCGGTTGTGGACCAGGCCGATCCCGGCGTGCTCCAGCACCGAGGCCACCATCGCCGCGGTGGTGGTCTTGCCGTTGGTGGCCGAGATGATCACCGCCCCCTGGGGTAGCCGGCGGGCCAGCTGCTCCACTGCGTCGGGCTGCAGCCGCAGGAGCAGCTTGCCCGGGAGGCTCGTGCCGCCGCCGCCGGCCCGGCGGGCCAGGCCGCCGACGGCGCGCGCGGCGGCGATCTTGGCGGGGAGGAGGCCGTTCATCGGGGAACCAGCACGCTCACCGCGCCTGGCAACGCGGTCACGGTGACCGGGAGCTCGGCGATCGGATCTCCGTCGGCGTACACGGTGAACGGCCGGTCGGCCGAGATCTCAACCTGGGCCGACCGGTGGACCGTGACCTCAGGCTCTTCGATGTGCCCGCCCTTGAAGACCTTCGGGAGGAACGAGAATAGAAAACGCCGCTTGGACATTTCCCCCAACGTGATGATGTCGAGCAGGCCGTCGTCGAGCTCAGCGCCAGGGGCCGCATACATCCCGCCTCCATACGCCTTGTTGTTCGCCGCTCCCACGCTGTAGCCGGTCACGACATGTTTGACATCGCCGTCGAGCGTCAGCTCGAAGCGCGCTGGCTTCCAGCTGAGCAGTGCCCGGATGGCGGCATAGGTGTAGACGAGGTTTCCCCGCACCACCCGGGCCTGGTTGGCGATGCGATTTGCGTCGGAGTCGAATCCACAGCTGGCAATTCCCACAAACGTCCCCGCTCCGGCCTGGCCCAGGTCGAGCGCACGCACGACGCCGGTCGCCAGAACCTGGCAAGCGGCGACGGGCTCAAGCGGGATTCCCAGAACGCGGGCGAAGTCGTTTCCACGGCCGCCGGGCAAGACGCCTAACGTGGCCTCGGTGTACTTCAGCGCGCCAGCTACTGCGCCCACCAGGCCGTCGCCGCCGAACGCCACGGCCGTCTCTGCGGACTGGGCCGCGGCGCGGGCCAGCTCCCGGGCGTGGTCCAGGTCCCGGGTCGTTTCTACCCGGTGCTCCAGGCCGTGACGGCGCAGGGCCTCCTGGACATCGGGCAGGGCGTCGCCCGCCCGCCCGCCTCCGGCCGACGGGTTGACGATCAACAGCAGCTGGCGGGTCTGATTCACAGCAGCGCCTGTTGCGCCTCGGCTCCCGGGTCGGCCAGGCATTCTGGTCCGTCGTAGCGAGCGTCGTTGACCGCGGGACCGACCGGGCGCAGAGCGGTGGCGCCCGGAGGAAGCCCGCGCAGCAGCTCGAGCAGGGTCGAACGGTCGGTGGCGCGATCCAGCCACGCCGCCTCGGCCCCGGGCTGGAGGATCACTGGCATACGGTCGTGCAGCGGTGCGATGGCCGGGTTGGCGGCCGTGGTCAGGATGGCGCAGGACCGCAGCTGCTGCTCCTCGGCCCCGCGCCAGATCGACCACAGGCCGGCGAACGAGAACAGCCCGCCGTCGGCCCGGGTGATGTGGAAAGCCTGCTTGCGCCCACGGGGCCCGCCGCTGCGCCACTCGTAGAAGCCGTCGGCCACGATCAGGCAGCGAAACCGCTCGAACGGCGTCCGGTAGGCCGGGCGCTCCGACACCGTCTCCACCCGGGCGTTGATCATCTTCAGTCGGTTGTCCGGACCGTCGGCCCAAGACGGGACGAGCCCCCAGCGCAGCAGCTCGCCGCGCGGAGCGCCGGCGCGGTCCGTGGTCACGGTCAGGACCTCGTCGCCCGGGGCCACGTTGTAGCGGCGGCGGACCTCGATCGCCTCAGCGATGGGGAACCGGGCCCGGACCGCAGCCGGATCCGGAACGGCGAGCGTGTAGCGGCCGCACACAGGCCGCGGTCAGCGGGAGCGGGCGGCCATCTGGTCGGCGCGCTCCGCCTGGGCCCGTTTCTGCCTTCGCCGCCCGGTGTAGGCCAGGACGCCCAGCGCGACGAGCACCAGTACCAGCGCGTAGAACACCGAGACACCAACCGACAGGCCGCCCGCCGCCTGAGCGATCCCGTAGACGATGCCAAACGCCAGACCCAAGACGGCGACGATCAGCGCGACGACCACGAAGATCCCACGCATCCGGGCCAGGATCCCGGCGCTGGCCGGCGGCGCGATCAGCCCCATCAGCCTGAGCTGACGTAGCTGACCCGAGGTCGGAGCGTCGACGCCCATGCGCTCGGTCGCCTGCTTGAGATCATCCGCCCGGCGCTCGGCCAGGGCCAGCGAGGCGTTGGCCATGCGGCGCAACACGAGCCGCTCCTGGGGGGTGGCCGCGGCCAGCGCGCGCTGGAAGTGGGCCCGCGCAGCCTTGGCATCGAATTTCTCAGCAGCGCGGGCGCCCAGGACGGCCTGGGCGGCCATCTTGTTCTTGGTCTCGGCCTCAAGCTCCTCGGTCGACCGGCTTTCCATTTGTTGCATCGCGGCTAGCTGGCTGCGCTGCTCGACCCGCATCATGCGCTGCTGCTTGGGCATCTAGACGAGAGTCTAGTGCGAGGCCTTGATCACGAAGACCCGCTGGTTGGTGTGGTAGTCACCGATGGCGTTTGGGCTGGCCGGAGGCTGCCGGTACACGTCGATGTGCCGCTGGTTGATCGCGCCCCCGGTGTCCTGGGCGACGAACCAGCCGCCGTGGCCGTCGTTGCGGTAGGCCGGGATATAGACCCGGCTCCCGAGCGGGATGAGGTGGGGGTCGACGGCGATCGACTGGAAGTAGCGCAGCGGCAGCGACGGCCCGTTGGCGAAGGTGACCCCCGCTAGGGGGACATAACGCCCACCGGTGCCATTGGCCCAACCGCCCTTTTGCAGGGGGAAGGTAACGCCGCCCGAGCGGTTGGACCAGAAGCCCCCGGCTCTCCAGTACGGAGCGCCGGCGGAGAAGTCGTCACTGGCCGACGTGGAGCCGCCGCTCTTTGTGACCCAGCCGCCGCTGCCCAGCGAATCAATGTGGTAGCGCCGGCCGTCCAGGCCGATCCCATCGCCCTCCATCGACACGCCCATGGCCGAATACAACCAGTCGATCCGGTGCTTGCCGCTGAGGCCAGGGGTGCCGACCAGCTTGCCCACGAACCACGACTCGGGGGCGGGCCAGTACTCGGTGATCTTGAAGCCGGACATCCAGGTCCCGTGCGCGTTCTTGGCCGGCGGCGGCGGCACGTTCGACGCCTGGCCGTTGGGCGCCAGTCCACCGCCGCCGCTGGCGGTAGGGGCGCCGCTGCCGGCGGCCAGGGCGCTGGACGGCGCGGCCAGCGCCAGAGCAGCCGCGGCCAGCGCCAGAAGTCGTGCCGGAGTTGTCGAGCCGGGGACGTGAGCCATCGCGTTGTTGTTCGGCCCGGGCACGCTCAGCCTTGAGCCCTGGCCGTGAGCTGGCGGTCAGGGTACCGGCCCGACCCGAGCGCACGGTCCACTTCCCGGGCTTCGGCGCGGCCTCACCGCAACCTTCGCGCCTCTGACGGGATATAGCCGGTAAGCGACCTTGAGGAGGCGTCGATGAGGCGAATGTTTGAGCTGACGGTGGGCCTTGTGGCCTGGATGGCGGTGCTCGCTCTGGGAGCGGCCCTGGCGACCGGAGCCGTCGCGGCGAGTTCGCCGACAGTGGTGACCAGCACGGCGACCCACGTCGGGCAGACCAGTGGCGTGCTGAACGGGACCGTCAATCCCAACGGCAGCAGCACTACGTACTTCTTCCAGTGGGGCCTGACCACCGCCTACGGCGTAAACGGCAAGGCGCACTCGGCGGGGTCCGGGACCAAGGCCGGGGCCGTGCACGACACAGCCAGCGGCCTCATCCCCGGGACGGTCTACCACTTCCGACTCGTGGCCATCAGCCGCTTTGGGACAACCACTGGCGCCGACCGCACATTCAAGACTGCGGGCAACCCGCCGCCCGACGTGGCCACGGGTCCGGCCACGGGGCTCAGCTCGACCGGAGCCACGCTGACCGGCGTGGTAAACCCCAATCGTCAGGCCACCACCTGGCAGTTCGAAATCGGCTCGACCACGGCGTACGGCCTCTCCACTGCGGCCCGGACGCTCCCGGCCAGCAGTTCGGCCATGAGCGTGGCCGAGCCCGTGGGTCTGCCACTGAACCCAGGCACCATCTATCACTACCGGCTGGTGGCAAGCCACGGCACCGGGAACACCTTTG
>DASZGO010000254.1:0-25784 GCA_035938755.1 Solirubrobacteraceae bacterium
ATCGAGTACAGGAGCATCGATGCGTGGCCGGCCGACAGGATGAAGCGGTCGCGGTTCATCCACTCCGGGTCGGCCGGGTTGTGGCGCATCACGCGCATATAAAGCGTGTAGATCAGCGGCGCCAAGGCCATCGGCGTGCCCGGGTGGCCCGAGTTGGCGTTCTGCACGGCGTCCATCGACAGCGTGCGGATCGTGTCGATCGACAGACGCTCCAGGTCCGCCGAGATATCAGCTGCGGTCACGGAAGGAGACTGGCTGGACGAGGCCACTGGTTGGATCCTAAACACATCGGGGGCTTGGCAAACACCCGGTCTTGTAATGGGTCGTAATCACCCGAACAGCACCGCGTAGCGCTCGTACTCCTCCACCGGTACCCGCCGGACCTCGGCCACCGCGTCTGACAGAGCCACCCGGGTCACCTCTGTGCGGTAGAGCGCCACCATCATCCCCCAGGCTCCGTCGTGAGCTGCGTCGATTGCCGCCAGTCCCAGCCGCGTGGCCAGCACCCGGTCAAATGGAGTCGGCGTGCCGCCGCGCTGGACGTGCCCCAGCACCGTGGCCCGGGTCTCAAACCCGGTGCGTGACTCGATCTCCCGCTCCAGCGCATACCCGATCCCGCCCAGGCGAGGGTGGCCGAACTCATCGACGGTGGTCTCGCCGGGCAGGCTCATCGTTCCCTCGTTGGGGACCGCGCCCTCGGCCACGACCACGATCGAGAAGGACCGGCCGCGCTCGTGGCGCCGATGGATCAGCCGGCACACCTCCTCGATGTCGAACGGGAGCTCAGGGATGAGGATCACGTCGGCCCCTCCGGCCAGCCCAGAATGGAGCGCGATCCAGCCGGCCGTGCGGCCCATCACCTCCACCACGAGAATCCGGTGGTGGCTTTCCGCGGTTGTGTGAAGCCGGTCGATGGCGTCGGTGGCCACCGATAGGGCGGTATCGAAGCCGAACGTCACGTCGGTCCCGCCCAGATCGTTGTCGATCGTCTTGGGCACCCCGATCACGTCGACGCCCGCCCCTTGGAGGCGGTTGGCCACGCCAAGCGTGTCCTCGCCCCCGATCGCGATGAGCCCGTCGATCCGGAAGTCCGACAGGGTCTCCCGGACCAGGTCCAGGCCATCCTCGCGCTTGAACGGGTTGGTGCGCGAACTGCCCAGGATCGTCCCCCCGCGCGGCAGGATGCCCCGGGTCGAGTCGATCGTCAGCTCGTCAAACGCGCCCTCAAGCACCCCGCGCCAGCCGTCGCGAAAGCCGATCAGCTGGTCTCCATAGACGTCGATGCCCTTGCGCACCACGGCCCGGATCACGGCGTTCAGCCCCGGGCAGTCCCCCCCACCCGTGAGCATGCCGATCCGCATTCGGACATCCTATGCTCCAGCCAGTGAAGCTTTCCAGGGGTCAGGTCGGTTGGGCGGCGGTCGGGACCGGCGCGGCGGTGGTCGTAGCGCTTCAGCTGCGACACGCCCGGCAAATCGCCCGCGACCCCCAGCGCGAGGCGCTCAGCCAACCGCCCCGCGGGCGTGTGATCACCGTCCGCTCGGCCGACGGGACCAAGCTGTGCGCCGAGATCTTTGGCGCCGACCGCGAGGACGCGCCGACCGCGGTCCTGGCCCACGGCTGGACCGAGAACCGCACGTACTGGATCCATCAGATCCGTGCGTTGTCCCAGCAGGGCCTCAGAGTGATCGCCTACGACCTTCGCGGACACGGCGATAGCGAGTCGGCGGCCGGTGATGACTATGCGATCGGCCGGTTTGGCGAGGATCTGGAGGCGGTTCTGGAGGCCTGCCAGGTCCGCCCCGAGAACACGGTTGTGGCCGGCCACTCACTGGGCGCGATGACCATCGTCGCCTGGGCCGAGGCCCACGACATGACAGCCCGGGTGCGCGCAGCGGCTCTGATCAACACGGGCGTGGGCGATCTGATCGCCGAGTCGCTGCTGGTCCCGGTGCCGCCGATCGCCAAGGCCCTCAACAAGACGATTGCGGTAAACGGCTTTCTCGGCAGCCGAGCCCCGCTGCCCCGGTTCTCGAGCCCGGTGAGCCACGCACTGATCCGCTACATCGCGTTCGGTCCGACCGCCACGGCCGCGCAGATCGCGTTCTACGAGCGCATGCTGATCGCCTCCCCGCCGGACGCCCGGGCGGACATCGGGATCGCCCTGTCCGATCTGGAGCTCTATCACGCGCTTCCCCGGCTCACCGTGCCCACGATCGTGCTGGCCGGAGCCAAGGACCGGCTGACTCCCCCGTCCCACGCCAAACGCATCGCCCAGCAGCTGCCGGATCTAGTCCGCCTGACCGTCCTGGAGGAAACCGGGCACATGGCACCGCTCGAACGGCCCGAGCAGGTCAACCAGGCGCTGCTGGACCTGGCTCACTACACCAGGCGTGAGCTGGCCGGGTCTGCCAAAGTGTGAAAGGTGAGCGCCAGCAGTCGTTCGCCCGCGCTTTGCCAAGTTCTGCGTGAGGATCCCGAGCTCGCCGAGTCGATTCCGCCCTCCGGGCGGGACCGGGCACCGAGCGATGAATGGCTGCTCAAGGGCGAGCCGCGCGGGGAGCTGCTGGACGTGGGCGGCAGCGAGAACAGCTGACCCCTTGCACATCGACCCGTACATCGTCCTCGGGGCAGCGATCATCGGGCTGCTGGTCGGCATGACCGGCGCCGGGGGCGGAGCCCTGATGACCCCGATGCTCATCCTGCTGTTCGGCGTCACGCCGTCCAGCGCCATCTCCTCAGACCTGGTGGCGGCGGTGGTGATGCGTCCGTTCGGCGCCGCAGTTCACCTCCGGGCCCGCACGGTCAACCTGCGGCTCGTGATGTGGATGGTCATCGGGTCGGTGCCCGCGGCGTTCGCCGGGTCCTACCTGCTGCACCTGGTTGGTCACACCAGCGCCGCGCAGCACAACGTCCAGCGGGCGCTCGGCGCGGCGCTGCTGATCGGTGCCGCCGCAATGGCGTTCCGCTACGTACTGGACCGGCGCAGTGGTCAGGCCAGGACAGCGGCGGTGGGCGAAGTACAGGTGCGACCGGCGCGCACCGTGGCCATCGGCGTCGTGGGCGGGCTGATCGTGGGCATGACCTCAGTGGGCTCGGGCTCGCTGATGATCGTGCTCCTGCTGTTTCTGTACCCGAACCTGGCCGCCGGCCGGCTGGTCGGCACCGACCTGACCCAGGCCGTGCCGTTGACCCTGGCCGCCGCCGCCGGCGCCCTGATCTTCGGCCACGTCGTGTTCTCGGTCACCGCCTCGCTGATCATCGGCAGCGTGCCCGCCGTGATCGTGGGCTCGCTCGTCTCGTCCACGGTGCCCGACCGGTACGTGCGGCCGGTGATCGCGCTCGTGATCTTCGCCTCCGGCCTGAAGTACGTCGGCATCCCCAACGCGGCGCTGGGCTGGGTCCTGTGCGGGCTCCTGCTGGTGGCAGGAGCTCTGTGGCTCGCCGCCGTCCAGCCGTGGCGCAGCGCACCCCCGGCTCCGCCTGAGCCGGTCCCCGAACCGGAGTCTGCGCTTGTCAGCGACGAGGTTTGAGGTCCCAGTAGACGGCGGTCAACTGGCCGTGCACCGGTTCGGCAACGGCGACGGCGACGGACCGGCGGTCGTAGCGGTGCACGGGATCACCGGCAATGGCCAGGCGTGGCGGGTGGTCGGCCGGGCCCTCGCGGGGCAGGCCCGGCTGCTGGCGGTCGACCTCCGGGGCCGGGGGCAGAGTCGCGAACTGCCCGGCCCCTACGGCCTCGACGCCCACGTCCGCGACCTGCTGGCCGTCCTCGACGCACATGACTTGGGCCGGCCCGTATTCGTCGGTCACTCCCTCGGCGCCTACATCGTGGCTCGGCTCGGCGCCCGGCACCCCGACCGGGTGAGCGCCCTGGTCCTGGTGGACGGTGGGCTGCGGATTCCCGGCAGCCAGGTCGAAGACCCTCAGGCGTTCCTGGATGCATTCCTCGGGGTCACGCTCGCCCGCCTGGCGCTGCGGTTCGCCACGCCGGAGGACTACTACGACTGGTGGCGGGCTCACCCGGCGCTGGTCGACAGCGATGTACGAGACCCCGACCTGCAGGCCTACGCGGACAACGACCTGGTCGGCGCCCCACCGGAGCTCCGCTCGGCCGCACGCGAGGAAGCGGTCCGCCAGGACGGCGCTGACGTGCTCCTGGGCGACGACGATGCGGGCCGGCTCACGGTGCCGGCCACGCTCCTGTCAGCCCCGTTCGGCCTGCAGGGCGAGCCCAATCCCATGCAGCCGGTCGAGCTGGTGCGCACGTGGGTGGACGGCAGGCCCGAGCTACGGATCGGCCGGCAGGTGCCCGGGGTCAATCACTACACGATCGTGCTGGGCACCGCAGGAGCTGCCGCAGTGGCCGATGCCGTGCGCGGCGTCGTCTAGCCGCTCGCCGCCGAGGCCACCTCGCGCTCCAGATCCAGCTCGGTCCGGATCCCCAAGGCCCGCAGAGCATCGTTGGCCTCCTCGAGGCTGCGAGCGTGGCTCACCGCCGCGGCCATGGTTCCGCACACCTGCATCGCCACCCCGACGTCGATGTAGAACGTCGTCGCCGCGTCCACGCTCAGCTTGACCGTGCGGCTGCCGCCGCGGATGGCCGCGGTTCCCGACGCGCCGCGGAATGCGCGAACGGCCGTGGCGCTGGCCTCCGTAGGCACGAGCTCGATGGCCGCCTCCAGGCGCTTTGCGACCGCTCCGGTCAGGCCGCGGGCACCGCACAGCCCGTCGGCCGCCGCGAGCCGCGCCAAGTGACCCAGCACCTCGTCCGGAGTGAGCTCGGCGTCGCAGCCGATCCCGAACACCCCGGCCAGCACTCGGTGGCCGGCGTCCGCCAGCCGGGCCGCGGCGGCCAGCATCATTGCGTCACACAGAGGACTGCGCAGGCCGGGCTCGTCTCCCGCAGCCAGCACGTCGCCGCCGACGTCGATGAACACCACCAGGTCGGCACCCAGCTGGGATGCGACCCGAGCCAGCCCCCGAGCCACCTGGGCCGGACCTTCGTCCAGGGTCACCAGGATGGTCGGGGCGCCCAGGAACTCGGCCATGCGCGATTCGGCGAAGAACACGTCGCGTCCTGAGACCCGCGTCCGTGGCCCAGCCAGGAGGATGCCTGGCGCGAGCGGTTCAGCGTCCTCGATCTCGCTTGGCTTGCGCGGTCCGGGTACCGGATCGATCGGGCGCCGCTCCCAGGCCAGTCCCCCGAGCACCGGGTCGGCCCCGTCGTACAGGCGGGCAAATTCGGCCGTGGCCAGCGCCCCGACGACATCGCCGCCACCCCCCATCCCCAGCACCAGCGGGCGTCTGGCGGAGCGGAGCACGGCTTCGGCGTCAAGCACTGGATCAGCATAGGATCCTTACTCTGCCCGCGCGCTGACCGGCGCCCACCGGCGCGATCCACCCGGAGCTCACGCCTCGCTGACCCGCTCCAGGCGAGCGGTGAACGTCAGGTATTTCCACACGAGCTGGTTACCGTCCAGCTGGCGGGTCACCTCGACCGGGAAGCCGACCGGCCGCAGCGTGTGCACCCTGTCCTCGTATGAGGCGACGACGGTAATCGGGGTCTGGAAGTCGAACTCGGCCACGTCGTTGACCCCGTGCTCCTCGGTGCCGTCGCAGCGCATGTCGTGAACCACCCCGCCCGCGGTGATCACGATCCGATCCGCGCATTGCTCGATGCGCTCCACGTGGTCCCACGCCGGATGCCCGGGTGGCGCCGGCTGGCCTTCGACCTCGACGGCCACCGCGCGCCACAGGCCCCGCAGGTCGGGCGCGCCCTGGACCAAGCCGTCGTCACAGCCCTCGAGCACTGGCGGCGGCATCTCGTTGCCGTAGCCGCCAGGCGGCGTGTGGGCGACCGGAATCTCCTGGCAGTTCATCCGCCCAGGCAGGCAAGCAGGTTCGGCCGAACTACGATTTCCCGCCTCAAGTGCTCGTCCGCCCCGCCAGCCCGGAAGACGCTGAAGCCATCGGCGAGCTGCTCGATGCGTTCAACCGTGAGTTCGGCGAGCCGACGCCCGGTGCGCCATGGTTGGCCAACCGGATCGTGGAACTGCTGGCGCAGGACACGCTTGTGTTGCTGGGCGGCTCTGGGCCTGACGGCCTGGCGGTACTCCGGTTCCGGCCGGGGATCTGGTCCGCGGCGCTCGAGTGCTACCTGGCTGAGCTATACGTCAAGCCGGAGCTACGCGGACAGGGCATCGGACGCGCGCTGATGGAGGCCGTCCTGATCGCCGCTCGCGAGCGGGGCGCCGACCACATCGACCTCGGCACGAGCGAGGCCGACATGGCGGCCCGGGCGCTGTACGAGAGCCTGGGCTTCATCAACCGGGAACGCCGCCCGGACGGGCCGATCAACTACTTGTACGAGCGCGAGCTCTGACGCGCTGGAGCGTCAGTCTGACCCGAACGGCCTGAGCTTCGCCGGGGTCTGCGCTTGGACGCCGTTGAGCACGTTCACCGCGCCGAGCACATTGCCGCGGTTGTAGTAGTCGGTGAGGATCAGATTGGGCAACCGACCGCGCTGCTGGACGCATTGCTGTGAGCGCTTGAGGATGAACTTCCGTTTCACCAGTGGGACGTTGGGCTTGGGTCGCGGCGGGAAGATGTCAGACCAGTTGTTCATCATCAGCAGCGGGTTTCGCGCTGCGCCCCGGTAGGGCTGGCAGGTGAACTGGGCTGGCTGCTTGGCCCCCAGAGGCGTGTCCTGAATCCAGCTGCCGAACGCGTACCGGTTCCACGGGTACTTGCCGCTGACCTTCTCCTGCGCGAATACGACGATGTTGTGGTGCGCGCTGATGAGCTGACCCAGGGTCGGTAGCGGTTGCCCGGGTTGCAGGCGCGCCAGGTAGCGAAACACGCCGGCTCGCTCGAACGCGTTCTGTAGATCCCGCTCGCTCACGTAGTCCTCGTCGAACAGGACGATGACCTGGTTTGGGTTGGCCTCCAGGAAGCGCCGCACGATGTCGAAGAAGGCGACCATCCGGGTCGCTCCGAGTTCGCACAGCGTGTGACACAACCAGATGTCGCGCTTGCCGACGTCATTCGAGATTCCGCCCAGCGAGCGGCTGAACCGTTCGAGCGCCGCGCGCGCGGCCGGAACCAGCTTCGAGGCCACGCGGTTCAGGCGGTCGCCCGCCGCCAGGATGTCGGTGTGCACCATTCCGTTTCGCCCCTCGGTGGCGTAGTGGGTGGAGATCTTGAACGCTCGGATACCGTCCTCGAGCTGCTGCTGGATGGGACGATCCTGGTTGGCGATGAACCACCCCGGGGAATCGGCAGCCGACATTGAGTTGTGGGTTCCGGCGAGGGCCACCTCGTCCAGCCGGCGCGCACATAGCTGGGCGTAACCGTTACAGGTGGTGCCAGATTGGGCCTGAGTCGGTGTGACTCCGGTCAGCACGACAGCCACGATGACTCCGGCCGCGACCGCTGCGCCGACGCCTCCGAATGCGAATGCTTGCCCGCGGGATAACCACCGGCCCCGCCGGACCCGCGTCTCGGGAGCCGTCACGCTGAGCAGCTCTCCGAAGGCGAAATAGACCAACAGCGCTCCGGCGACCACGGCCAGAATGCGAAACGAGAGTGTCGGCTTGACGATCGCGAACACACCGATCACCAGCGCCACCACGCCCTTGACGGCTCGCGCCCGCGGCGACCGGGCGCTCACGCTGAACTCCCTCGCCCGGCGCAGTATCTCGGTCGCCGAGTAGGGCGCCAGCCGGGAGCTCGACGACGCGGCGAGAAGGTACGCGCCCGCGGCCACCGCCAGGGCCCACGTCCCGAGGTCGTCGAAGTAGGCGCCCCATATCCCGCCGGCCGCTCCGCGAACGTCGCTCCGGGTCAGCCCCGTCCCACCTACCACATGGGCCATGACGTAACGGCGCACCAGCTCGAGCAGGATCGCCACCCCGATAGCGCTGGTTCCCAGCGCTATGGCGCTCCGGGTGATGGCCAGCCTGCGCTCTCGCGCCACCGCGATCGCCAGCGCGAACAGGGCGATGGCGACGAACGGCAACACGATCCCGAGTACCCGCACGTGGTCGGCGACGCGCAGGGTGGTTCCGGCGAAGCTGCGTTTGCGTATGGTCAGCAGGATCGCGTCGGTCTTTTTCGGGATCTGCGCAGCGATCTTGGGCGCCAGCGTCTTCAAGGCCGACGTGATGACCGAGCCCGCATCCGCAATGTCGAATACGCCGTTGCCGCCACCGCGGTCGAACAGCAAGCGTTGTCCGTGCCGGGCGGCCAGGCGGAATACGGCGCGGAACGGCTCGGACCCGATCGCCAGCTTGACGGCTGACTGGATGACCGGACGGGCGGCCACGGCGTCGGGCAGGGCGGGCTCGAGCAGCTGGACGGTGATCTCGCGGCCCACCACCCGCTGGATGGTCGGCTGCTGCAGCGCGTCGGCCGCACGGTCGACGAACGCGTCCGTGTTGACGACCTCCTCGCGCGCGTACAGCGCGACCCCGCCGGCGGCCGCCGACAGGGAGGCCAGCACAATAAGGATCACGCTGGCGACGCCGCGCAGCCGCCGCGGACGCGGCGCCTCAGCTGCCGGTTCGACGCGCTCCTCGACGGCTGACCCGGTCATCAGGCTGGGTCACTCCTCCTTCCCCCGAGCTGGCGATTCGCCCTCCACTGGCTTGCCGGAGCAATCTACCAGCTGTCTGAGTCGGCGCTGGGGGCGCCGTGACCGGCCAGCAGCGCGGTGGCCAGGACCATTCCGGCGATTCCCAGGACCGACCCAATGCCGAACGCCAGGACGGCATCTGCGTTCGGGGTCGCCAGCTCATAGAACCGGCGTAGGGGCGCGATGACCAGCGCGAGGGCAAACAGCCCCAACATCAGACCGCAGAGCCCGGTGATCTCCAACAGCTTGTGTCCGCTCTCAGCTTCGAGCCGGATCACCACGGCCAGTCCGCACACCACCACGATCCCCGTGGCCACGGTACGTGAGTGCGTCAGGTTGAGGTCGAATCCGTAGCGGGCGATCACGTAGCCGGCGATGATCCCGATCCCAATCGCCACCCCGGCGGGGATCGCGAAGCGGGCCACCGACTGCAGGAATCGCTCCGGGCGCCACGGGCCCCGGCTCGGGGCCAGGGCCAGCAGGAAGGCCGGGATCCCGATCGTGACCGTAGACGCAATCGTGAACTGGCGCGGCAGGAGCGGGAAGACCCCGGTCGGGATGGCAATCCCCAAGCCGACCACGGCGGTGAACACGCTCTTGGTGATGAACAGGCGCGCCACCCGCTGGATGTTGCGCAGGATCTGCCGACCCTCTCCGACCATGCCCGGGACCACGGCAAAGTCATCGCGGACGAGCACGAGGTCCGAGACCGAACGCGCCATCTGGGCCCCCGAGCCTTGGGCGATCGCCAGACGTGCCGCCTTGAGCGCCGGTACGTCGTTCACCCCGTCGCCCACCATGGCCGTGTAGCGACCGGCATCCTCCAGCGCGCTCAGCACGTCGCGCTTGCCCTCCGGCGAGATCCGTCCGACGGCCGGAGCCGCCAGCACCGCTTCGCGAAGCGCCTCCGGCTCCGAGGGCAGCGCCTCGCCGTCGAGCGCCGGCTCCGAGCCGGGCACGCCCGCGTCGTGGGCAATGGCGCCCGCGGTGGCCGGGGCGTCGCCTGACAGCATCTTGAGCTGAACTCCCTGGTCGGTGAAGAAGGCCACAGTTTCCCGCGCGTTGTGGCGCAGCCTCTCGGCCAGGACCACCAGCCCGAGGGCCCGTACATCGTCGGGAAACGACTGGCCGGAGTGATCCTCAGGCAGCGGTGCCTCGGTTCGGCCCAGGGCCAGCACGCGCCGGCCCGCGCTCGCCTCCTGGCGCGCGCGCTCGGCGAGCTCCGGGTCGGCGGCGGCGAATCGCTCGGGCGCGCCCAGCACAAGCCGCTCGCCGTCGAGGTCCAGCGCGCTCCAGCGCCCTCGGGAGGAGAACGGAACCTGGCCTACCACGGCCCGGGCCTCGACGTCGGCCAGTCCGGCGTCGGCGATCGCCGCCAACGTCAGGTTCCGAGTCGGTGAGCTGGCCGCGTAGATCGCCAGCAGGCGAGCTACCGACGCCTCGTCCTGACCGCCCGCGGGCACCACCCCCACCACTCGCAGCGTCGGTTCGGTCAGCGTGCCGGTCTTGTCTGTGCAGACGATGTTCACCGAGGCCAGCGACTCGATCGCGTTCAGTTGCTGGGCCAGCACGCCGCGCTGGGCCATCTTGAACGCGGACACGGCGGCGGTGATCGCGATCAACAGGATCAGCCCCTCGGGCACCAGGTTGACCACTCCGGCGGTGACCGTCTGCACTCGCATCGCTCCGGCCTGGTGGCGGGCGAACACCGAGATGGTCAGTCCGATCGCCAGCGGAACCGAGAACAACACGAGCCACAGCAGGAGCCGGTCGTTGGCTCGCTCCAGCGGCGAGCGCGAATGCCTGAACGTCCGGGCAGTCTGGGTGAGCTGGTCGGCGCGGCTGTCCGGGCCCACCGCCGTGGCCTCGAACAGCGCCGCGCCCTCGACCGCGAACGAGCCTGACCACACCGGCTCTCCCGGGCCGCGCACCACGAGCTCAGACTCACCGGTCAGGTTGGCCTCGTCGAGGGCCAGCCCGTCGGCCGCGAGCACCGTCCCGTCCGCAATCACCTGGTCGCCCGCGCCCAGGCGGACGACGTCCCCCACCGCCACCTGGTCGACCGGCACCCGACGGTCGCTGCCGCCGCGCAGGACCACCGCGTCAGGGGCCACGAGCGCGGCCAGCCTGTCCAGCGCACGCTTGGAGCGGATCTCCTGAAACGATCCGATCACGATGTTCGCGACCAGGATCCCGACGAACAGCGCATCGCGCCACGAGGCGAATGTGATCGTGAGGACGCCGAACAGCAGCAGGATCGCGTTCGGGATCGTGACCGCGTTCGCCCAGACGATGCTCCGGTAGGACCGGCTCGTGTGCGGACGCGGTAGCGGCCCCCGCGCCTCCAGGCGCCGGGCGGCCTCTTCCTCGGATAGCCCAGTCGGCGCAGTCTCCGTGCCGGCAGCGATGCGCGGACACTATCGCCTGGGGGGCGAGTGGCTCCTACCCGGCCGGGAACGCCGCCCGGGCCGAGAACAGGAGGGTGGTCAGGTTCCCGTAGTCCTCGTACTTGGCCTTCATCAGCTCCACGACCTGCCCGGCGGTGCCACTCGCGGCTACGGCGTCCCGAAAATCGCGAATATAGGCGCGGCTCCCGTCGAGGATCGTCGCGATGTCCTCGTCGCTGGCCTCGGGCCGCTTGTGCCCGGCGACGATCGTCTTGGCTCCGAGGCCGGCGATCCGGTCGATGCTCTCGATCCACGCTTGCCACTCCTCTGGGCCGCTCAGCGCAAGCATCATGTGGATCCGGTTGTAGACGACGTCACCCGCGATCACCGTGTCGATCGATGGGACGTGAACGACCGTGCTCGGCGCGATGTCGCCCTGGCCGACTTCGATGACCCGCAGCTCGTGACCCTCCAGCTCGATCAGATCGCCTGCCAACGGCTGCGGCAAGACGCTCGCCTTTGCGAAGTCGTCCCCGAAGAATCCCTGGAACTGCTCGGCCTGGTCATCCAACGTGGCATTGATGTGGGCGACCACCGGGGCGCTCGCAACTGGCCGCGCGTCGGGAAATCGGGCCACCAGCTGGCCGAGCCCGTAGTAGTGGTCGTAGTGCCCGTGTGTGATGTAGATCGTCGTCAGCCGCTTGCCGGTCTGCTCAATCGTGTCGCCGAGTGCGCTTATCTCGGACTCGGTGTACTGAGCGTCGATCAGGACCGCCTCGGTGTCCCCCGCCACGAGCGTCGACGTCGCGGGCGAGAACGTGCGATTCGGGTCGCCCCCGATCGCCCGGGCAGCACTGGTAAACACCTGCGTCTGTAGCTGACCGTCAGCGGTCACAGCGCCTCGATGCGCGCCGGCACGTGCTTGTGCCAGGGAGTGCCGGCGAACTCGTCTCGCCACTCCGACGAGGTGAGCGAGTTCGGCGCTACGCCGGGCACGATCGTCGTGCCGTCGGTGTCGGTGAAGTCGAGCCCGAAGCCGTTCGGAAGCGACGCGTGACCCTCGAGCATCACGTCACTGACTTCGACGGTGGTCTCGGCGCTGCCGCGTGCGGTCGTTATCCGCGCGCGCCCACCGTCGCCGATGCCGATCCGCGCCGCGTCCTGCGGACTGATGCGCAGCGCACCGTCGGTATCTCGCTTGCGCCAGCCTGGATTGCGGAAGATGTCGTTGGCGGTGAACGAGCGGCGCTCGCCCGCCGACACGATGATCGGAAGCTCGTCGCTGGTATGGCTTACCGGTCCTGCATCGAGTGCCGTGAGCTCGGCCAGCATCTCGGGCAACTCGAGCGCGATCCGTTTGTCGGGATGGACGATGCGCCGGAAGTCATCGCCGTATTCGTCGCGGGTGAAGACGACGCCGGACGGCGACTGCAGGATGGCGTCGAACAGCTCGTTGCCGTCGGCATGGCCGGCGCGGCGGACTGCTTCGGGATAGGTCATCGCGCAGCGATGCGCCAGTCCCCAGACGGCTGCCGCGTCGGCCAGGCCGTCGGGGAGGACGGGGCCGAGCGTCTCGTACAGGACGTATGGCGCCAGGCTCGAGAGCACGGGATTCTCGGTGGTCGCGCGCGCGAAGGCCTGCGCGTAGGCCTGCCTGCCTTCGCGCGCGGCCAGTCGGAGTGGGGCAAGCTCGCTGTCCTCAATCAGTCCCAGAGCGCGGACCAGGCGGGCCCAGATCTCGGCTTCAGGGAGTGTGCCGGGCAGCGGTTCCAACAGCGGGCGGCGCAGGTGAAACGTGTTGTCGGGAAACTCGAAGTTGAAGAACGTTGCTTCAGGCTTCTCGTACTGGCTGGCGGCCGGGAGCACGTAGTCGGCGTATCGCGCGGTCTCGGTCATGGCAACGTCGATCACGACGAGCAGCTCGAGCGCCTCGAACGCCTCCCGAAACCGCTCCGAGTCGGCGAGCGAGTGGGCGGGGTTTGCGCTCTCGACGATCATCGCCCGGAAGCGTTTGGGGTGATCTGTGAGGATCTCGTCCGGGATCACGTTGCACGGAACCAGCCCGGCCAGGATCCGGGCACCCGTAACCGGCGTGCGCCGAACCCGCGGGTCACGGAACAGGTTCACGAACGACGTGTGCAGATGCATCCCACCGCGATTGCCGAAGTTCCCGGTCAGGATCCACAACATCCGGTTGATGTACGAGCACAGCGTGCTGTTGGGAGCCTGCTGAACCCCGAGGTCTTCGAATGCCGACACGCTTTCCGCAACGGCGATCCGGCCCGCGGCGGCCCGGATCAGCGACTCGTCAACGCCGCAGTAGCCGGCGTAACACGGGACGTCGACCTTCCCGAACTCCTCCCGGACCGCCTCGGTGCCGCGAGCGTGCGTGGCGAGGAAGTCGTGGTCGACCAGGTCCTCCTGCACCAGCACGCCGACCATCGCCGCCAGGCACCAGGCGTCCGTGCCGGGACACACGCGCAGGTGGTAGTCGGCCAGCTTGGCCGTGTCGGTCAGCACCGGGTCGATCACGATCATCGAGCGCTCTGGGTCCTTGGAGATCTCCCGCAAGACGACCCGCGCGCGCGAGAAGCTCTGCGACATCCACGGGTTCTTGCCGATGAACACCGCCACCTCGGCGTGCTCGAACTCGCCCCGGGTGTGAGCCCCGTAGAGGGCGTGCTCGACCCACGCCTCGCCGGTCTTCTCCTGCGCCAGCGCGCTCGAGCGGTGGCGCGAGCCCAGCGCGCGCAGGAAGGCGCCGCTGTAGCTGCCCCCCAGATGGTTGCCCTGCCCGCCCCCTCCGTAGTACAAGATCGACTCCCCGCCGTGCTGGTCACGGATCTCCGTGAACCGTGTGGCGATCTCGCTGATCGCGGTGTGCCAGCCGACCTCCTCGTAGCTCCCGTCGGCCCTGCGCCTCATCGGAGAGGTCAGGCGGTGCGGACCGTTCTGATAGTGGTCCAGCCTCATGGCCTTGTTGCACGTATAGCCCTGGCTCCCCGGGTGCGCCTTGTCCCCGCGAATGCGCTCCAGCCGGCGCCCGTCGAGCTGGACTTCGACGCCGCAGTTGCACTCGCACAAGATGCAAGCCGTCTGTGCCCACGTCGCCTCGGCGGTCGCCACGCGCGCAAGCCTACACCCCTCGTAGTGTTTTGCAACTAGCTTCTGGCGGCGCGAACGACTCCCACCATCCGTCAGAGCCGCTGAAGTTTTGAATAGCAACCGACCTGCCGGTTATCCTGGCCGGTATGAAACATTCTGAGCTGCTCGAGGAGAACTGCGCAGTCGCCCGGTCCTCAGGCGTCGTCGGCGAGCGCTGGGTATGGGTGATCCTCCGCCAGGCGTTCAACGGCGCGCGCCGATTCGAGGATTTCCAGCGCGGCGTCGGACTGGCGCGCAACGTGCTCACCGACCGCCTCAACTGGCTCGTCGACCACGGCGTGCTCGAACGGCGGCCCTACGCTCAACACGCCGCGCGCGACCTCAACGAATACCGGCTCACGGACAAAGGACGCGCGCTGTTTCCGGTTTACACCGCGCTCATGCAGTGGGGCAATCGTTGGACGGACCTCCCCGCCCCGCCCGTCGAGCTCCTGCACAAGCCATGCGGCCACCGCGTCGGGGTCCGGGTCGTGTGCTCGGAGTGCGGTCAGGACATCGACATTCACGACACCGAGCCCGTCGTCGGCGCCGGCCTCGTGATGCACCGCCACGCCGGCTGACCGGCCGGGTCCGCGGCCTCAGCTGCCTGGTACGTGCAGGATCGCCAGCTGGACGTCGAGGAGGTCATCCTCGAGTCCGGCGAGTTCGCCGGTGCGACCGGTGGCAATGCGAGCCAGCGCGAGGTCGTGGACTGCGCCCATGGCGGCTTCGTAGGCGAGTTGGCTGGCGACGGGCCAGCTGGGGTGACGGCGGCGAGCATGGTCGTGCCAAGTGCGCAGACTCGTGACGAAGGCCTCGCGGCAGCGGCGGTAGCGCGCGATCGCCTCGGGGCCGGCGGCCAGCGTCTCGAGGAAGAAAGTGCGGGCGTAGGGCTCCTCGTCGATCAGGAACGTGAGGTATCCGCGGTTGGCGCAGCGGAGTTGCTCGATCGGTTCCAGGCCCGTCTGAAACGCATCGCGGGAGGCGTCGATGGCCGCCTCGAGCATCGCCTCGCAACCGACATCGTGGGCGGCCAGGAAGCAGGCCAGCTTGTCCGGGAAGTGCTCGTAGAAGGTTTTCTTGGACACGCCCGCCACCGCCGTGATGTCGACGATCGTGGCCGGCCCGTACCCCTTCTCAGCCACGGTGACCGTGACCGCATGCAGCAGTCGCTGACGCTGCGAGGCCTGGACCAGCTCACGGGCCACGCCGGTGTATCCACTGGGAAGCCCGGGGATCGTCGGCGCGAACACCGAGATCCGGTCCTGCCTCTCGCTTGTGGCCGCGGACATCGGTTGCATGATAACGACAGAAACGTTATGGTTCCCGCCAGAAACTGCAGGGTTTCCAACATTTATCCGGTTACGAAGGCGGGAGGAAGTTCGATGGGAGAGACGGACATCGCGGCGCCTCGGCGCCCGCGTCGGGCCACGGTCGTATTGGCCAGCGCGCTGTGCTTCGCGGCCGTGGTCGCACCGGCGGCGCGCGCGGCGGACTTCGTGGTCAACTCCACGGCTGACGCGCCCGACGCCAAGCCGGGCGATCATCTGTGCATCACAGTCGCGGCCACGTGCACACTGCGCGCGGCGGTCCAGGAGGCCGACGCCGACGGCGGCGCGAACACCATCTTCATCCCGCGGGGCTACTACCGCCTGAGCATCCCGCCCGCCACCGAGGCGGGCGCGGCCGGGCAGGACGACGCCGGCACGGGCGACCTGGACATGACCGCATCGCTGACCATTCGCGGTGCCGGGGCGAGGCAGACGATCATCGACGGCGGCGGACTCGACCGGGTGTTCTCGAACGCATCCACCGCCACGTCCTCGATCAGCGACCTGACCATCACCCGCGGCGATTCGACAGGCGGGGGCACGTCCAAGGAGATCGACATGGGCGGCGCCATCTTCAACCAGGGGACCTTAAGCCTGGAGCGGCTGCGGCTGGTCGGTAACCACGCCGACGGCGGCGGCGCGGTGTTCAGCATCCCGGGCAGCTACATCACCATTCGAGACAGCCTGCTGACCCACAACACCGCATACGAGGCCGGCGCCGTCCGCTTCGACTCCGGCGGCGAGGTCGTCAACTCGACGATCACGGCCAACGCCCTCCTTCCACTACCAAATGAAAGCTACGCGCAGCAGCCCAAGCTGCTGGTCACGCTGGCCGACGAGCTCAGCGGCTATGGCGGAGGTGTCGACCACCGCGGCGGCAGCGACCTGACGTTCATCAACTCCACCATCACCGATAACCACGCGGTCAAGGGCGGGGGCGGACTCAACAGCGGACAGGCCTACGCGGCGGTGTCCGACCAGACCGCGATCGCTCGCGTGCGGCTTCTCAACACGATCATCGCGGGCAACACCAGTACCAAAGGCCCCGGAGACTGCAACGTGCAGGACATGATCATCCAGTCCGCTGGGCACAACCTCGATAGCGACGGCAGCTGCTTCCTCACCGCGACGGGCGACCTGCCCAAGCACAACCCGCTGCTCGGCCCGCTGGCATTCAACGGCGGCCCGACCGAGACGCAAGCGCTGCTCCCGGGCAGCCCCGCGATCGACGCGGGCGCCACCGATGGATGCCCGCAATTCGACCAACGCGGTGTCGCCCGCCCCCAGGGACGCGCCTGTGACGTCGGAGCGTACGAGCGCGTCCCACCCACGACGCGCAGCACCACGCGCCGCCACAGGCGGACCCGCCACGGGCACTCCGGACGACGACGATCTCCTGAGCGGCATCGCCACCGGCTGCGTTAGCCCGACGCGTCCAGCGCGAGGATGAGCTTGCCCGTGCGGGAGGAGATCGACGCGCGCAACGTCACCCCCGAGCCCGGGCCAGGCCTCCGCGTTCCCAAGCCCGCTGAAACGCTGGGGTAAGCGCCGCCGACCTCCTGCTCTCGGATGGGGGTATGTTGGCAATCCCATACCTGGAGGTCTCGATGTCGGAGCAGAGTCAGCTGGCCGTAGTAACCGGAGCGTCATCGGGAATCGGGGAGGCCACGGTGCGCGCCCTGGCGGCACGCGGGTTCCACGTCCTGGCTGGCGTGCGCCGCGAGGCCGATGGCGACCAGCTCTCGGGCCAGAGCATCGAGCCGATCATCCTCGACATCACCGACCCAGCGCACGTGGCAGAGATCGCCGAGCGCGTGGAACAGGACCCGTACGGCCGGCGGCTGGGCGCGCTGGTCAACAACGCCGGCATCGCTGTCAACGGGCCCGTCGAAGGCATCCCGATGGACGAGTGGCGCCGCCAGTTCGAGGTCAACTTCTTCGGACACGTCGCCGTCACCCAAGCCCTGCTGCCAGCTTTGCTGGCCGCCGGTGGCCGCGTCGTCAACGTCAGCTCGATCGGCGGACGCGTGGCTGCCCCCACGTTTGGCGCTTACGCGGCCTCAAAGTTCGCCCTGGAGGCGGTAAGCGATGTCCTGCGTCGTGAGGTGGGCCGACTCGGGGTGCAGGTCATCGTGATCGAGCCTGGAACCGTGGCGACCAGGATTTGGGGCAAGGGACTGGCCGCCGCCCAGGAGCTCGCCGCCAAGATGTCCGTGGCCCAGTTGACCCGCTATCGCGACCTGCTGGAGGCTGCGACCAAACGAGCGCAGGCGCTCGAGCGCAGCGGCATCGATCCGGCCGACGCCGCGCGGGTCATCGCTGACGCGATCGAGGCTCGCAAACCCCGCGCCCGCTACCTAGTCGGTCGCGACGCCAAGCTCATGGCACGGATGGCCGGCCTACTGCCCGACCGCCTGGTTGACCGGCTGATCGCCAGAGACCTTGGACTCGGCGAGCCGGACGCGAGCGCCGTCGTAGCCGAACGCCCTCACCCGGCGAGCAAGCCAGCACTTCGCTAGCCGCAGGCAGGCTCGACGTCGAACTTTGACCCGATACTCACGGGCTACTCGCAGCTGCCTTTGCTACCTGGCCGAATACCTCGGCCGCTGGGGCCGGTCGTGCTAGTAAGTAGCCTTGGGCGAAGCCCACGCCCATCATTTGTAGTTGCGAGAGTGTGTTCTCGTCCTCAACGCCTTCGGCGACGATGTCTAGTCCGAAGCCCTCGGCCAGTCCGACCACTGCGTCGATGACGTAGCCGCTTTGAGGGTTTGTCGTGAGGTCGCGTACGAACTCGATGTCGACCTTCAGCATGCTGACGGGCATCTCCTTTAGGTTCTGCAGGCCGCCGTACCCGGTGCCGAAGTCGTCGAGAGCTATTCCGAATCCGTAGCTTGCGAGTCGATCGAGGCAGGGCCTTGCCTTTTCGGGGTCGGTGAGCAGCCCGGTCTCGGTGAGCTCGCAGACAGCGTCACTGGGGTTCGCGCCGGCGTCTCTGAAGGCCTCGCGCACAAAGGTCGGCAGGGCAGGCGCGCAGAGCGATGCGGCCGACAGGTTGAACTGGACCGGGTGCCCGCGTGCCACCCAGTGCGCCGCCTGCTCGATCACCCACCGGTCGATCTCGGCGATCAGTCCGTATTTCTCGGCCGCCGGCAGGAACTTCCGGGGCCCGATGATGTTGCCATCGGGGTCGATCATGCGAAGCAGCAGTTCGTGCTGGACGGCGGTTCGGGTATTGATTTCGACGACCGGCTGCGCATAGAGCGTGAAGCGTTCCTCGTCGAGAGCGTCGCGAACGCGTCCGACCCAGGCCAACTCCTCGAGTGCCTCGTCCACGCGCCGCCCCTCAAGCAGACGCCGGCTTATGTCGTGGAACACGACGACTACGCCGGTCAACTCATCCTCAGTTAGCGGAGACACGCTGTAGGACACCGGAAGCGGCTCGCCGCTGCGCTTTCTGAACGCGTCATCGTCCACTTCAATCTGCTCACCGGACGTGAGCGCGAGCACGATCGGGGAGCCCTCAATGGTTGGCTGCGATCCGGCCTCGCCCCGGTGGTGCGTCAGCTCGGAAAGGGGGCTGCCGAGGAGCTCACCGGAGTCCCAGCCGAGCATTTGCTCGGCGGCTCGGTTCATATAGGTGATCTCCCGGTCATTGTTGATCGCGAACAGGCCTTCGGCCATGCTGTTCGTCAGCGCGGCCACGAACACGGCCGCGTCTGTTCGGACACCGAGTTCAGTGAGCCTTTGAGCGGTGATGTCACGGATCGTGCCGACCATCCGAACCGGCCGGCCATGCGCGTCACAGCTCAGCTCACCGGTCGCATGGAGTGTGCGCTCCTCACCGCTGCCAACCTCTATCTCGATATCGACAGAGAGCACGTCACGTGAACGCTCGGGGTCGGGTGTGGGCTCGGTTAGTGCTGCGTCGATGGCCAGTTGGACTCGCTCGCGTACGTCGGGCTTGAGGCCGGCCAGGAGGGTGTTTACCGTCGGGCCGGGCCCACCCGGCTCGGCACCGACCAGGTTGTAAACCTCCAAGGACCAGGTCAGCGCGCCCGAGGCGATCTCCCACTCCCAGCTTCCGATGTGCCCGATCCGCTGAGATTCGGCCAGCAGCCGCTCACTGTTCGCCAGACGCGCGTGCAACCGGCGCTGCTCCGTTCGCACCCGGTGCTCATCGATGCTGCGGCGCACTGCGACACCGAGACGGCTCAGGCGATCCTTGCTGACAACGTCGATCGCTCCCTCATGCGTCATCTTGACCGCGTCATCCTCCTCTCGGCTGCCGTCGGCAACGACGATCAGAGGCGCGTCGCAAGGGCTGTCGTGCAGCGTGATCAGCGCGCTGTGAGCGTCGAAATGGGGCATCGCGTGGTCGCTCAGGACCACGTCCCACTCTTGCTCGCGCAGTGACGCGGCCATCGACTCTGCGTCCTGGACGAGCTTCCAGGTGACCTCAAAGCCTTCGGTCTCAAGATGCCCCACTTCCAGCTCGGCGTCGTCCAGGGTGTCCTCGACGATCAGCGCGCGAAGCTGGTAGGCCTCGGTCTCAGGCGTCACATCCATGACTCGTGCTCCTGTTTGGAGGCGGCTCGTTGAGAACGGGCCAAACCATTACGGCTCTCTCTCGCGTGCTTGCGACCAGTCGGTCGCCCTCGGCACCCCCGGGCAGGGGTGTCCTAGATAACCGTAAGCCCGAGTCGCCCGGCCGTCTATAGCCAGTTCGAGCCTTGTGCCGGACCAAAGCTGGCGGGGCTTGGCCAGATCGGACTAAGACAATCGGGGGTACTTTCTCGAGCTCAGGGGTAGCATCGACGGCACGGACCAGCTCACGGGAGGAGTCTGGCGAGATGCCAATCAGTGACAGTCAAGCCCTCGAGCGGCGACACATCACCGTCGCGCTGGTGGACGACGAGGCGCTGATCCGCGCGTCGCTGGCCCAAGCGCTCACCGCCGCCGGACTCGAGCTCGTCGGCGAAGCCGCCAACGGCGCCGACGCGATCGAACTCGTACTCGATCTGCGCCCCGACGTCGTCCTCATGGACATCAGACTCCCCGGAATCTCCGGCGTCGAGACCATCGAACGCCTCGGCCTACTCGCCCCCGCCTCACAAGTACTCGTACTCACCCGCACCGAACACAACCGCGTCGTCGAAGCCATCATCGCCGGCGCCAGCGGCTACATCCTCAAAACCGCCCCACCCGAAGCCATCATCAACGCCGTCAAAGCCACCGCCGCCGGCGAAAACGTCCTCTCCTCCCAAATCGCCGGAAAACTCCTCGAACGCATCCGCGAACGCGACATCCCCATCACAGCACCCAGCCAAGCCGCCGCCACCGCCATCCGCGCCGCCCTCACCGACCGCGAACTCGAAATCTTCCAACTCCTCGCCAGCGGCAAAACCAACCAAGAAATCGGACACCAACTCACCCTCGGCACCAACACCATCTCAAACCACATCAAAAGCATCCTCGCCAAACTCCACCTCGACAACCGCGTCCAAGCAGCCGTCCAAGCCGTACGCACCGGCATCTCCTAACCACCCCGCTCCCTCGCCTTTACGCAACCGCCTGCAGGTGACGGTACGGCTCGCCCCGCAGCTCTGCGACCAGCGCGTCCACAAGCCCGCGCTCGTCCTCCTCGCGCCCGTCGGTGACGGCGCCAATCACGGCGCGTTTGTGCTCGAGCAGCGTCGCGATCGTCTCGTCGACGGTGTCCGCCGCCAGTAGGTAGGTCGCGTTGACAGCGTCCTGCTGTCCGATCCGATGGCAACGGTCCTCTGCCTGGTCGTGCTTGGCGGGAGTCCAGTCGAGCTCGAGGAACGCGACGTTCGAGGCGCGGGTGAGGGTGATGCCTTGACCGGCGACCTCGATCGAGCACACGATCAGCTCGTTGGCTGTGGTGTCCGTGGCCTGGAACGCCCGCACCGCCTGGTCGCGGGCGCGCTGGCTGTCCTGGCCGAGCACGTGCAAAGCGTTCGGGAACCGCTCCAGCACCGCGCGCTGGATCTCGCGGTGGCGGGCGAACACGACCAGGGGCTCGCCGGACGAGAGGAAGTCGTGGATCCAGTGCAGCGCGGCATGGAGCTTGCCGCGGGCCGCTAGCAGCTTGAGCGCGTTCAGCCGCACGAGCCGTTCGGCTCGTAGCGCCGCCCCGACCTTGGCATCGAGCTCGCGCAGGTCGAGCGGCTGGCTGCGCAGCCAAGCGATCAGATCCTGCTCGGCGAGTCGGTACTCGGGCTCGTTGTCGAGCGCGACCGGGACCACCGTGCGTGTCTTCGCCGGAAGCTGCAGCAGCACCTCGGCCTTCAGCCGCCGAGCGAAGCACCGCGCCCGCAGATGCCAGTGCAGCCGCTGGTGCGCGTCGGGGCCACGGAACCGCTGGCCGAACTGCGCGCCTGACCCGAAGTCGCCGAGGCGCCCGAGGATCCGCAACTGGGCGATCAGCTCCGGAGGGCGGTTCATCAGCGGCGTCCCGGTCAGCGCCAGCACGAGCCCGTCGTGCGACACGGCCTCGCACAACCGGTGGGCGGCCTGCGTGCGCTTCGCGCCCGGGCTCTTGCAGTAATGCGACTCGTCGAGCACGACCGCGCGCGGTCCCAGCGCGGTGAGCGCGTCGAGCCGGCCCGCGACGATGTCGTAATTGACCACCGTCACGTCCGCGGGCGCGACGGCTCCGCGGTTGCCGTCGAGCATCTGCGCTGACCGCGCCGGCAGCCACCGTTCGATCTCGCGCATCCAGTTGAGCTTCAGGCTCGCCGGGCAGACGACGATCGCCGGGTAGGCGCCGTCGACCTCGAGCGTGGCCAGCGCCTCGATGGTCTTCCCGAGCCCCTGCTCGTCGGCGAGGAAGGATCGACGCTGCCGCAGCAGGTACTGCACGCCGGCGCGCTGGAACGGCTTCAGCTCGCCGCCCAGGGTGGGCACGTCAAGCGCGGCATCGGTCGCGGCGGAAAGTGCGACGAGTCCGGCGGCATGCGCGTGCTCCTCGCGGATCTGCTGGAGGCGGGCGAGCGCGTCGGGCGCCACCCACGGGTCGTGCTCGGAGACGAACTGATCGAGCTCCGGCACCCAGAACGGGTCGGCAGCGATCGCGGGCAACTGGTCGTGCTCGTGCTCGCTGCGCCGGGTCGCTCCCGCGGCGACGCCGGACCGCCCCGCGAACTCGTTCAGCATCCCAAGGTCGTGCCCCGGCGCGAGCACGAACGTCGGCTGCTCGTGGACCGCGGACAGCTCCAGCACTGCGGGCGGGGCCGGCTGACCGGCCTCGAGCGCTGTCACACAGCGCTCGGTGGCATGGCTGATCCAGCCGTGGAGCGGCTGAGCGTCGATCACGCGCCACGACTCGAGCGTCAGCGGCAGGCTCGCGCCACCTCGGCAGGCGCTTGCGACATCTCGTAGTGCCGTCGGCAGGCGCGCGTTGTCGCCCAGCAGCAGGAATACCGGCGCCTCGCGCGGCCCGTCGACCTCGATCGTCCCCCGCCAGGTGGCGCTCCGCTCGAGCCAGCGCTCGACGTACGGATCGACTGAGCCCAGGTCGAGCTGGGCCAGCAGCTCACCGATCGAGACCGCGTTCGCCTGCACCGCGGGCAGCGCCACGGACCCGGCGGGACCATCGAGCAGCTCCAGCCCGCTCGCTTCGGCCAGCGCCCGAGCGAGGGGTGCGTGCTCTGGCGCGATCAGGATCCAGTTGCTGCCTCTGCGGTCACGACGCAGCTCTGCGTCGCAGGCCAGGGATTCCACCCCGGCCTGCGGGCGCGGAGTCGGCCCTCTCGTGATCTCGGTCAGCGCATGCCGGGCATCGTCTGTGAGGCGCAGCCGCGAGTCATGCTCCAGGCAGGAGCGCAGGATCTGCGCGGCGCGTTGGTCGAGCGGCAGCAAACCGCGCTCGATCGCCGGCACGCGGTAGGCGTCGGGATGCTCCAGCAGCTCCTCGACCAGGTCGGGCACGGTGTCCGTCGCGAAGCTGAACCACCAGTCCTGATCCGGGCGGACGATGTCGACCAGCAGTTCGCCGGGCGAGCGCCTGGCGCTACGACGCGCGAGCGCTCGGTCCAGGGCATCCGAGATCTCGACCGGATACGGCACCGCCCCGAGGAGGCACATAAGCGCGTGAGCGCGATCGGGTTCCAGCGGGACGCGCCACACGCGCCACTCGGGATCCCAGCGCCGGCCCGGGATCGCCCGCAACAACAGCCGCAGGCGGTCGTCGTAGGGGAACCGAAGGACCGCCTCTCCCTCTAGAAGCGTCGCGATGAAGGCCGCAGGCATGAACGCTCCACCTTAGAAGCCATTGCAGATGCCACCCGAACGCGTCCGAGAGTGCGAAGTGGAAACTCCGCCGCTAGCTCGTGCAGGTCCTGAATGGTCGGCTCAGGTACTTGCATCGGCTCGTCAGCCTAACCTGGGGAGGCGGGCGTCCCGGCCCATGATTCTGTCCCGATCTCCAAGGAGGCCACGATGACCAATGACACGCTGACGGCAGACGGACGCAGTCGCGTGCTCGCTGACCGTAACGAGATCCCCCTACTCGGGCTCGGCGTCTGGCAGGTACCCAACGGGCCCGAGTGCGTCAACGCCGTGCGCTGGGCGCTTGAGCTGGGCTACCGCCACATCGATACCGCCCAGGCATATGGCAACGAGGAGAGCGTCGGTGAAGGCCTCCGCCAAAGCGCCGTCTCCCGCGACGAGGTCTTCATCACGACCAAGTTCTATCCCGCCCACAAGGACCCCGCCGCCGAAGCTGAGCTGAGTCTCCAGCGTCTCGGCGTCGACCAAGTCGACCTGTACATCATCCACTGGCCACAGGGCGGCCCCACGTGGGCCTGGCCCGGTATGGAGCGGGCACGAGAGCTCGGCTACACCCGTTCGATCGGAGTGTCGAACTTCGACACGACCGAATTGGAGCAGGTGACCACCGCGGCGACGGTCTTGCCGGTCGTCGACCAGGTGCAGTTCAGTCCGTTCGTCTACCGGCGCGCGCTTCTCGAGGCGTGCGAGCAGCGAAGCGTCGCTCTCGAGGCCTACAGCCCCCTCGGAACCGGCCGCAACCTTTCAGATTCGACGGTCAAAAATGTCGCCGACCGCGTCGGGCGCACACCGGCCCAGGTCCTATTGCGCTGGTGCATCCAGCGCGGCTTACCCGTGATCTCCAAGTCGACCCACCGCGAGCGAATCGAGGAGAACGCCGAGATCTTTGACTTCACGCTCTCAGACCAGGACGTGGCCGAACTCGACGCCCTCGACCAAACCAGCGGCACGGGGAGGGCGCTCGAGCGCAAGTGGTGGTAGGCCCACCGCCCAACCCGGGGTTTGAGCTCGCCCACCCCGGGCCGCGGGCGTCCGTATGCTCGTGGAAGAGTGTCTTGCGATGGTGAGCATCCAGCCGCCCATCGATGAAAAGCATCGGCGATGGTCAGTTCCACAAGGGTCAGCCCGTCTGGGTCATCGAATCCGACGGCTCACAGCGGGCCGCGGACTTCGTTGGCGAGGGCGAATTGAGCGCGTGGTTCGGTGGCTCCCCCAAGGTCATCGTTGTCTATCTCGACACGCGCACGGGTGAGGCCGTCGAAGTCGACCGCGTGATCCCACGCGACGCGTAGCCGAAATCGCGGCCGACCCGAGTCAAATATGCGACGCGAGCACGACTCATCCTGCCGATGCTCGGAGCCCTCCTGCTCGCCAATACCCTGGGCTCCCTCAGCCTGGCCGAAGCGTCAGGTTCTCGCGGTGGCGAGGCCGCAGCAAGCCAAGTGACGGTGATCGAGGGTCGCCAGCTTGGACTCCTCCAGCCGCTCGATCACGGGTTTGAGCCCTAACCCGCGGGAACGCGGATCTGAAAGCGCGAGACTGCCTGGTCCTTCAGCACGATCGAGGCCAGCTGGCGCTCGGGGATCGACAGGTACGACTGAATGCCTGAGGCGGGATGGATTCGCCCCTGCCAGTCGACCACGAGCCCCGTCGCTGCGTTAGCAGCGATCAGCGGGAGCGCGCGCTCGACCCCGACGAGGAGCGCTGCCTTCGATAACGCCTCCGCCCGCCACCCCTCGTCGGCGACGACGCTCACCGACGCAACGTCGCTCTCACCCGGACGTCCGGTTCGAGGATCAATCAGGTGATGGCGCTCCTCGCCGTGCTGTCGCCAGCGGCGGACCAGCGAGGTGCTGGTCGCAAGGGCCCCATCTCTGAGCACCAGCTGCACGGCCGACGGCCCCGCGGGGTTGAACGGGTTGTCGAGGCCGACCTTCCACGGCCCATCGGCGGGAGCGCCGGCGGCGCGCAGATCGC
>DASZGO010000255.1:0-5918 GCA_035938755.1 Solirubrobacteraceae bacterium
TCCGCCTCCTGGCCGTCGGTGAGGTCGATGATCTCCAGGCCGCCGTCGGCGGCCCGCACCACACCGCGCTCGCCGTCGCGCCCGAACCGCACGGGCTGACCGGCTTCGAGCCGGATCTGGTTGTCCACCTTGACCTCCTTGTCGGTCAGGGCGGAGAAGGCGCCGTCGTTGAACACCGGGCAGTTCTGGTAGATCTCGACCAGTGCCGCGCCCGGATGCTCAGCCGCGGCCCGGAGCACCCCGGCCAGGTGCTGCTTGTCCCGGTCGATCGTGCGGGCCACGAACGTGGCCTCGGCACCCAGCGCCAGCGCGACCGGGTTGAACGGCTGGTCCGAGACGCCGAACGGCGTGGACTTGGTGATCTTGCCCAGTTCGGAGGTGGGCGAGGCCTGGCCCTTGGTCAGGCCGTAGATCTGGTTGTTGAACAGCAGGATCTTGATTGGAACGTTGCGTCGCAACGCGTGGATCAGGTGGTTGCCCCCGATCGACAACGCGTCCCCGTCGCCCGTGACGACCCAGATCGACAGGTCCTCCCGGGTGGAAGCCAAGCCGGTGGCCAGGGCGGGAGCCCGGCCGTGGATCCCGTGCATCCCGTACGTGTCCATGTAGTAGGCGAAGCGACCCGCGCAGCCGATGCCGGTCATGAACACGATCCGCTCCGGCGGGATATCCAGCTCGGGCATGAACTGCTGGACCGCGGCCAGAACCGCGTAGTCGCCGCAGCCCGGGCACCAGCGCGTTTCCTGATCGGACTGGAAATCGGCCTTGGTCAGCTTCTCGGGGGCACCGCCGTTGCCGGCGTGGCCGTTGCTCGTCACCGCGCTCATTGCCGCTCCTCGATGGCTTGTTCAATCTCCGCCGCGTGCAGCGGCTGGCCCGCCACCTTGGTGTGGGACTCGATGTCCACGAGGTACCGGGCCCGCAGGACCGTAGCCAGCTGGCCGGTGTTCAGCTCCGGGACCAGGACCCGGTCATAGGCGCGCAGCACCTCGCCCAGGTTGGCGGGCAGCGGATTGACGTGCCGCAGCTGTGCCGAGGCCACCTTGTGCCCGTTCAGCCGGGCACGGCGAACGCCGGCCCGGATCGGACCTTCGCTCGAGCCCCAGCCCAGCACGAGCAACCGCGCCCCGTCCTGGGCGTCCACGCTCAGCGGGGGTACGTCGCGCTCGATGCCCGCCACCTTGGCCGCCCGCAGTTCGGTCATCCGGGCGTGGTTGGCCGAGTCGTAGGAGATGTTCCCGCTGCCATCCGCCTTCTCCAGGCCGCCGATCCGGTGCTGGAGCCCCGGGGTGCCGGGAATGGCCCAGGGCCGGGCCAGCCTCTCGTCGCGCGAGTAGGGCAGGAACGCCTCTCCGTCCTTCGGCGCGGTGGCCAGCGCGGGATCGATGGGCGGCAGGTCGGCGATGTCCGGGATCAGCCACGGCTCTGACGAGGAGGCCAGGAACGAATCGGACAGGATGATCACGGGCGTGCGGTAGCGCAGCGCGAGCTTGACCGCCTCGAACGCGGTGTCGAAGCACCCGGCGGGCGTGCTGGGCGCCAGGATCGGCAGCGGCGACTCGCCGTGGCGGCCGTACAGCGCGCTCAGCAGGTCCGACTGCTCGGTCTTGGTCGGCATCCCGGTGGAGGGGCCGGCCCGCTGGACGTCGACCACGATCATCGGTAGCTCGAGGGCCACGGCCAGGCCGATCGTCTCGGCTTTGAGATCCAGGCCCGGCCCGCTGGTGGCGGTCACGCCGATGCGGCCGCCGAACGCCGCACCCAGGGCCATCCCGGCGGCGGCGATCTCGTCTTCGGCCTGGATCGTGCGCACGCCCAGCCGCTGGTGGCGCGACAGCTCGTGCAGAAGCTCGGACGCCGGGGTGATGGGGTAGCTGGCCAGGAGCAGCGGCAGTCGGCTGCGCACACTGGCCGCGATCAGCCCCAGGGCCAGCGCGGTCGTGCCGTTGACGTTGCGGTAGGTCCCGGAGACCAGGTCGCTGGCCGGCTTGACTCGGTACTGCACGTCCAGCAGCTCGGTGGTCTCCCCGAACGACCAGCCGGCGTTGAACGCCGCCAGGTTGGCCTGGAGCACGGCGGGCTGGCGGGAGAACTTCTGCTCGATCCAGCGCTGGGTCACGTCGGTGGGCCGCCCGTACAGCCAGGACAGCAGCCCCAGCGCGAACAGGTTCTTGGCCCGGCCGGCGTCGCGGGTGGACGCCTCTTCGATCTCCTCCACGGCCCGGGTGGTCAGCGTGGTCATGGGCACGCGGTGGACCCGAAAGGCGCTCAGCGACTCGTCCTCCAGCGGGTGTGACTCGTACCCCGCCTTCTCCAGGTTGCGCTTGGTGAACGCATCCTCGTTGACGATGATGGTGGCTCCGCGCTCCACTTCGGCCAGGTTGGCCTTGAGGGCGGCGGGGTTCATGGCCACCAGGACGTTGGGCGCGTCGCCGGGGGTGAGGATGTCCCGTGAGGCGAAGTGGATCTGGAAGGCGGAGACTCCGGCCAGCGTCCCCGCGGGAGCCCGGATCTCGGCCGGGAAATCCGGCAGCGTGGCCAGGTCGTTGCCGATCACGGCCGTGGCACCGGTGAAGCGGCTCCCGGCGAGCTGCATGCCGTCGCCCGAGTCACCCGCGAAGCGGATGACTACGCGCTCGCGCTCTTCGATCGCCTTGGTCATGGGGCCCGCTTACGCATTGTAGGCGGGTGGTCAGATGAGCCGGGCGAGTGGCCCAGCTCACCCGGGGCGGCAGACGGCTAGAGCTTCTCCACGTTGATGGCCTTGGGCCCCTTGGGCCCTTGCTCCTCCTCGTAGGAGACCTTGCTGCCCTCGGCCAGCGAGCGGTAGCCGTCTGAGTTGATGCTGGAGTGGTGCACGAACAGGTCGCGCCCACCCTCATCGGAGGCGATGAAGCCGAAGCCCTTCTCGTCGTTGAACCACTTCACGGTTCCTGTTGGCATGAAATGTCCTCCTTGGAGGTCGTCCTGCTACCGCCGAGGACTCTCTGCCGATCACCCTGGGGCCCGCAGTTGCTTATTCCCCCGGGCTGATATCCCCGGGGGCCTGATGGTCGGCACCGTAGCATGACGCCCGGCAAATGGAGCGGCGAATCCTGTTACCACGCGGTATCGAGTTGCCGGTCAGCGAGGTCCAGTTTCGGGCCTCTCGCTCATCGGGTCCCGGTGGCCAGCACGCCAACGTCACCGCCTCTCGCGTGGAGGCGGTGTTCGACGTCAATGCCTCGCCCACGCTGAGCGACGAGCAGAAGCAGCGCTTGCTGGCCCGGCTGGGACCGCGCGTGGTGGCGGTGGCCCAGGACGCTCGCGGTCAGGCCCGGAACCGCGAGCTGGCGCTGGAACGGCTCCAGCGCCGCTTGGCCTCCGCGCTGGCGCCCCAGCGCCCGCGCCACGCCACCCGTCCCACGCGCGCGTCGGTGGAGCGGCGCCTGCAGGCCAAGCGCCGGCAGGCCGAGCGTAAGCGGAGGCGAAGAGGCCCTCCGGCCGACGACTAACCCGGCCTACCCTCTGTACATGCGCTGGCTCGTAGACGGAATGAACGTGATCGGGACTCGACCTGACGCGTGGTGGAAGGATCGCGACGCAGCCATGCTGAAGCTGGTTGACCTGCTGGAGCGGTGGGCGGCGGCGGACGGAGAGGACGTGACCGTGGTGTTCGAGCGGCCCCCCCGGCCCCCGGTCCGCTCCACCGTGATCGAGGTCCGCCACGCCCCCAAGCCCAAGCCCGACGCAGCCGACGACGAGATCGTCCGCCTGCTTCAGGACGACGGAAATCCCAGCGCTGTGCGCGTGGTTACCTCCGACCGCTGGTTGGCCGACCGGGCCTCGGCGGCCGGGGCTACGGTCGAGGGCTCGCGTACTTTCCGCAGTAGGCTGGAGCAACTCCATGGCTGATGACGCGGGACGCGAAGCCCCCCAGGGCACGCTCGACCGCGAGCGCACCCCCGGGCAGCCTGAGAACAAGCCCTCGCTTCCCGGCTGGCGAGTGACCCCCGGCGCCGACGGACGCACGGGCCAGCCGCCCACCAATCGGCCGCCCACCCCGCGGGGCGGTCGCTGGCTGATCGTCCTGGTGGTGGTCGCCCTGCTGGCGCTGAACCTGTTCATCTCCACCCAGGCGCTCCAGCCGGCCTCGCGAGTCCAGATCCCCTACAGCCCGACGTTCCTGAGCCAGGTCCGGTCGGGGAACGTAAGCGACATCTCCTCTACCGCGGACCGGATTCAGGGCACGTTCAGGACGGCGGCCAAGTACCCGCCCAACGACAACAACGCGAAGGCGACCACGCTGTTCTCCACCAACGTTCCGGCGTTCGCCGACAACAAGCAGCTGTCGGGCCTGCTGGAGAGCAAGGGCGTGACGATCAACGCCCACCCGGCCAACACCGGCCCGTCGTTCCTGGCCGAGCTGTTCCTGGGCTTCGGTCCCACGCTGCTGCTGGTGCTGCTGTTCGTGTTCCTGATGCGCCGGGCGGCCGCGTCCGGCGGCGCTGGCGGGTTGATGAACTTCGGCCGCTCGCGGGCCCGCCGGGTCGAGGCCGCAGAGCAGAAGGTGACGTTCGCCGACGTGGCGGGGATCGACGAGGCCAAGGAGGAGCTGACCGAGATCGTCGACTTCCTCAAGAACCCGGACAAGTACTCCCGGCTGGGCGGCAAGATCCCGCGCGGTGTCCTGCTCAGCGGCCAGCCCGGCACGGGGAAGACGCTCCTGGCCCGGGCGGTGGCCGGCGAGGCCGGGGTGCCGTTCTTCCAAATGTCGGCCTCGGAGTTCGTGGAGATGATCGTGGGCGTGGGCGCCTCCCGGGTCCGTGACCTGTTCGCCCAGGCCAAGTCGGCCGCCCCGGCCATCATCTTCATCGACGAACTCGACGCGGTGGGCCGATCCCGGGCCGGCGGCGCCGGCAACATCAGCGGCGGCCACGACGAGCGTGAGCAGACGCTGAACCAGATCTTGACCGAGATGGACGGGTTCGATCCCCGGGCCGGGGTGATCGTTCTGGGGGCGACCAACCGGCCGGAGATCCTGGACCCGGCGCTGCTGCGGCCCGGTCGCTTCGACCGCCGGGTCAGCGTCCAGCCACCCGATCGCCCGGGCCGCGAGGCGATCCTGCGGGTGCACACCCGATCGGTCCCGCTGGGTCCGGACGTCAGGCTCGAGCAGATCGCCGCCTCCACCCCGGGGATGGTGGGCGCCGATCTGGCCAACCTGGCCAATGAGGCCGCGCTGCTGGCCGCCCGGCGCGAGCACCGGACGGTCTCGCCCCAGGACTTCTCCGACTCGCTGGAGCGGATCGTGCTGGGCGCCGAGCGCAAGGTGATGCTGACTGAGGAGGACCGACGTCTCACCGCCTACCACGAGGGCGGCCACGCGATCGTGGGCATGCTCACCCCTGGCGCCGACCCCGTGCGCAAGGTGTCGATCATCCCCCGAGGCCAGGCACTGGGCGTGACGTTCTCGGCGCCCGACGCCGACCGGTTCAACTTCCATCGGCGTTACCTGCTGGCTCTGATCAAGGTCGCACTGGGCGGCCGGGTGGCCGAGGAGATCGTGTACGGCGAGGTGACCACAGGCGCCGAATCCGACATCCAGCAGCTGACCCAGATCGCCCGGCAGATGGTGGGCCGCTGGGGCATGAGCTCGGCCATCGGACCGGTGGCGGTCGTGCCGATGGACGGCGCCGGGCCGTTGGGGTGGGCGGGTTCAGCAGTCCACGAGACCTCGGAATCCACGCAGCGCCTGGTCGACGAGGAGGTGCGGCGGATCATCGACTCGGCGCACCAGGAGGTCGGCCAGCTGCTCCGTAAGCACCGGCACCACCTCGACGCGCTGGCCGACGCCCTGCTCGACCAGGAGACGCTGGACGAGGACGACGCCTACCGGGCCGCCGGCCTGCCCCGCAACTCCGAGACGGAGCCGGAGC
>DASZGO010000256.1:0-5335 GCA_035938755.1 Solirubrobacteraceae bacterium
GCGGCCCGGCTGATCCTCCTCGGGGTGGGCCCGGATGTCCGGCCGGCCGCGACTCCAGCCCAGGTCGAGGACCGCTGGATCCTGGCTCGGCTGGGTCGGGCCGAGGCGGAGGTGACCCGGCGGGTTGAGAGCTTCGACTTCTCCCACGCGGCGCTGGAGCTGTATGACTTCGTGTACGCGGAGCTGTGCGACTGGTACCTGGAGCTGGTCAAACCGCGCCTGCGGGCCGGGGAGCCGGCGGTGGCCCAGACGCTGCTGCATGTGCTCATCCGAACGCTATGGCTGGCCCACCCGATGATCCCGTTCGTGACCGAGGAGATCTACGCCCACGTGCCCGGGGCGCAAGGGCTCCTGGCCGGAGGCATCGAGCTGAGCGACGGCGGCGCGCCGGATCCCGAGGCGGAGGCCTCGCTGCAGCGCATGATCGAGGCCGTGCAGGCGCTCCGCACTTGGCGCGACGGGGCGGGCGTACGCCCAGGGCAGATCTTGACCGGACGCCTGGCCGCCGACGGCTATGAGCAGACCACCGAGCAGCTGGCCCGGCTGGCGCGAGTGGAGCTGAACGGCGGCCCCGGCGAGGCGGCCGCCGCCGTGCCGGTGCCGGGGGGGGCGGTGGAGATACTCCCCAGCTCGGGTCTCGACCTGGAGGCGGCCGAGCGCAAGCTGGAGGCCGAGCGCGTCCGGCTGGGCTCCGAGATCGAGCGGGCCGAGCGCAAGCTGGCCAACCCCGGCTTCGTGGCCAAGGCGCCCGATGAGATCGTTCATGCCGAGCGGCAGAAGCTCGAGCGGCTGCGGGAGGAGCTCGAGGCCCTGTGAGAGCCGAGGACGCGGAGCGCTACGTCCTGGCTCGCGAGCTGTTCGGCATGCGGTTCGGCCTTGACCGGATGCGCCGGATGATGACCGCGCTGGAGCACCCGGAGCAGCGGTTTGAGTCCATCCACGTGGTGGGGACCAACGGCAAGTCCTCCACGGTGCGGATGATCGCGGCGATCCTCGAGCGGCATGGCGTGCGCACCGGCGCCTTCCTGTCGCCGCACCTGGTGTCCTACGGCGAGCGGATCCGGATCCAGGAAACCGACCTCGAGCCGCGGGCGTTCGCGGCCGCGGTGGCCCGGGTGATCCGCGCGGCTGAGCTGGTCGACCGCTCGCTGGGCGCCGGGGAGCAGGTCACTCAGTTCGAGCTGCTGACGGCCGCCGCCTACTCGGAGATGGCGGCCCAGGGGGTCGAGGTGGCGGTGGTCGAAGCCGGCCTGGGCGGACGCTACGACGCCACCAACGTGATCCCGTCGCGGGTTCAGGTGCTGACCGGAGTCGGTCTCGAGCACACGCGCTGGCTGGGGCCGACGATCCGGGACATCGCCAGCGAGAAGCTGGATGTGGTCAAGCCTCAGGGCACGCTCGTGCTGGGCCACGGGCTGCACACCGACGCGGTCGAGGTGGCCGAGACGGTGGCGGCCGAACGCGGGGCGCGGATCGTGCGCGCGCCGGCCGACCCAGGTGTGCCGGTGGGCGCGCCGGGCCTGTTTCAGCGCCGAAACTTTGCCCTGGCCCGGGCGGCGGCTGGCGCCTACCTGGGCCGGCTGGACGAGCCGGCGGTAGCCCGGGCGGCCACCGAGGTCCGGGTGCCGGGCCGCCTCCAGGTCATCGCCCAGGACCCAGTGACCATCGTCGACTCGGCCCATAACCCCGACGGGATTGCCGCGCTGGTGCAATCGCTCCCCGAGGTGGCCGGCCCGGGAGCGAAGCGGCTGGTGGCGGTGCTGTCGATCCTGGACGACAAGGACGCGGCGGGGATGCTGGCCGGGTTGCTCGCGGTCTGTCAGGCAGTTGTGTTCACCAGCAGTCAAAATCCCAGGGCATTGCCCCCGCCCACGCTTCAATCGCTGGCCCGTCAACTCGACGGGCCGCCGGCCGAGATCGTTCCCGATCCGCAGGCCGCGCTGGATCGCGCCCGCCAGCTGGCCGGGCCGAGCGGCGCCGTGGTGGCGGCGGGCTCGATCTACCTCGTGGCCGACCTGCTCCGCCCCGAATTGGTCCGCCGGGTCTCGACGCTGTGAACGAGCGCGATGACCAGCCCTCGTTTCTGGCCATGGTTGGGCTGGTGGCGCTGGTCGTGGCGATCGTGATTCTGGTGTTCTTCGGGATCGGATATCTGTTCGGCCGGGTATTTCTATGATCAAAGGACCCGGGCGCTCGCTGGCGAAAGAGTCACGGCAAGTCTGACCCCCATTACACTCTTCCCTCCTTAATGCTCGCTCCGGCCATCTTTGGGATCAGCAACAGCGGGGTCAACCTCGCGATTGACCTGCTGATCCTGTTTCTCGTTGTGATCTGGCTCGCGCTGGTCTACTGGACCTACGCGGACGCGCGGCGGCGGATCGCCGACCCGATGCTGATCGCGTGCGCCACGGCCGCCTCGCTGTTCCCGTTCGTGGGGACGCTGGTGTACATGATCGTGCGCCCGCCCGAGTATCTGGAGGACGTGCGCGAGCGTGAGCTGGAGATCCAGGCGGCCGAGGCGCGGCTGGCCGAGCTGGGCTACCACCTGTGCCCGCACTGCGACTTCGAGGTCGAGAAGGATTTCCTGCGCTGCCCCAACTGCATGCGCAAGCTGAAGGATCCGTGCTCCGTGTGCGCCAAGCCACTCGATCCCATGTGGAAGATCTGCCCGTTCTGCGAAGCCGAGGTGGGCAGCCCGGCGCCGCAGCCGCGCCGAACCCGCCGCCGCCGTGAGACCACCTCGTCGGAACCAGTGGCCGCGACGGGATACGTGGACCCCGGAAGCGCCTCCTCGGTGGAGCGGCGCGGACCCGCCACCACCTGATCGCTCGGCAGCCCAAGGTCGTCGCACGTGGAGCGCACGCTCATCCTCGTCAAGCCCGATGCCTGGGCCCGTAGCCTGACCGGCGAGATCATCGCCCGGTTCGAGCGCAAGGGGCTGCGGCTGGCCGCGCTCAAGCAGATGACGATGGAGCGCGACCTGGCCGAGCGCCACTACGCCGAGCACGAGGGTAAGCCGTTCTACGGCGAGCTGGTCGACTTCATCACCTCCGGCCCGCTCGTGGCCCTGGTGCTGGAGGGCGAGCGCGCGGTCGAGGCGGCCCGCCAGGTGATCGGCGCCACCGACCCGGTGGTCGCCGCCCCCGGCTCGATCCGGGGCGACTTCGCCACCCAGGTTGGCCAGAACATGGTCCACGGGTCCGACTCGCCGGAGTCCGCGGCCCGCGAGGTGGCGCTGTTCTTCCCCCAGCTCGGCTGACGCTGGCCTCCCGTTCGCCGCAGCGGCGGGCGATCCTGGAGCAGCTCGGCGTGGGGTTCGAGGTCGTGGTTCCGGCGGTGGAGGAGCTCGAGCAGGGCGACCCGGTCGAGCTGGCGGTGGAGAACGCGCGGCGCAAGGCCACGGCAGTGGAGGGCGAGGTGGTGCTGGGGGTCGACACGGTGGTGGCGCTGGACGGGCGGATCTACGGCCAGCCGGCGTCGGAGGCCGAGGCTCGAGGCACCCTGGAGGCCCTGTCGGGCCGGGTCCACACCGTGGTCAGCGGCCTCTGCGTGGTGCGCGACGGCGATGCCACGACCGCCTCGGCTGAGACGCGGGTTCGCTTCCGAACGCTCGACCGGAGGCTGATCGAGTGGTACCTGAGCACCGGCGAATGGCGCGGACGCGCCGGGGCCTACGCCATCCAGGGCCGCAGCGGCGCGCTCGTGGCTGCGATCGACGGCGACTACTCCAACGTGGTCGGCCTGCCGGTGGCCACGCTGCTGGAGCTGATGCCTGGACTTCTCGGCGGCTAAACACTAGGGTGGATCCCTGGGGCGAAGGCGACAAGAAGCCGTCAACCTGCCTCAGTCAAACGAACGGTCCCACGGGGGGCCCGTACAGAAAGGACCAGTTCATGTCAACCAGCGTGCCGGCGCCGGCCCAGGGCACCGGAATCATTGCGCCGACGGTCGACCTCTACCACCCGGCCACCGACCTCAACACCGCGCTTTCGCCGGAGCAGCGGGAGGAGCTCAAGCAGAACCAGCTGACGAGCTTCAGCACTCCCGGAGCGATCATTTTGAACATCATCACGCTCGGCCTGTTCGGCACGATCTATTACGGGCTCAAGAGCGATGCGCTCCCGAAAGTCAAGCCGGACGATCCTTCCGGGGGCAAGTTCATCGGGTTCTCGTTCATCCCGCTGTTCAACATCTACTGGTTCTTCGTGGCCTGGCCTCGGCTGATGGACCGGATCAACTTTCAGTACCGCCTGCGCGGGCAGCCGGCACCGATCGACCGAGGCCGGTTCGTGACCGCGGCCCTGCTCTCGTACTTCGGGTGGTTCTTCCTGATCGGCGGGATCATCGGCATCGTGATGCTGTTGCAGCTCCAGGCACAGACCCAGAACGCCATGAACCGCCTCGCCGCCGAGCGGGGCGCCTAGCCGCGCCAGACGGGACTTGGACTGGCCGCGCCCCCCCGGGGGTGCGGTCAGTCCTGATTAAGCCCCATGCTTCCAGCCAACATCGACTATCCGGTCCGGGTCGACATCGATTACTCGGCCGAGCACAACCGCCTGACCACGTTCTTCCGCTTCCTGCTGGTCATCCCGCACTACGTGGCCCTGGTGTTCGTGGGGATCGCGGCGTTCTTCGTAGTGGTCATCGCGTGGTTCGCCACCCTGTTCACCGGGCGCTACCCGCGCTCGCTGTTCGATTTCCTGGCTGGGGTCATCCGCTGGTCACTGCGGGTGGCGGCCTACAACCTGCTGCTCACCGACCGCTACCCGCCGTTCTCCCTGGCTGACGACCCGGATTACCCAGTCCGGGTCATGTTCGACCATCCCGAGCACATCGCCCGCTGGCGCCCGCTGGTGAACTGGATTCTGGTCCTGCCGTTCGCCTACGCCGCCGGGGCGGTGCTGTACGCCGCCTACTTTGTGTCGATTGCCGCCTGGTTCATGGTGGTGTTCACCGGTCGTTATCCGGACGGGATGTTCTCGTTCATGGGCGTGGCGTTGCGGTGGACCGCCCGCCAGCAGGTGTTTCAGCTCTGGATGACCGAACGCTATCCACCATTTGAGTGGGCATAGGCCGGGTTCGAAGCCAGCCCGAGGTCGGTTAGACTGACCGCAGGACGGCGCTGGCAGCGTGTGGGCGTGGCCTAGAAGTCTTGCCGCCACTTCCGTTCGCTCCCCCCACGGCATGATTGCTTCTCCTCGATGGGCTTCTTCAGTTACCTGACCGGTTTCGGCGGCCGCGACATGGCGGTTGATCTGGGCACCGCCAATACGCTCGTGTACGTACGTGGGCGGGGAATCGTCCTGTCCGAACCCAGCGTGGTGGCGGTCGACTC
>DASZGO010000257.1:0-5962 GCA_035938755.1 Solirubrobacteraceae bacterium
CGACGGACGGCTGACCGACGGTCAGGGCCGGACCGTGTCGTTCAAGAACGTGGTCCTGATCATGACGTCGAACATCCCGGGGGGCCGGGCCGGCGTCGAGGCGCAGTTCAAGCCCGAGTTCATCAATCGCCTGGACGACATTGTCGAGTTCCAGCCGCTGACCCGGGAGCAGATCTCCGAGATCGTGGAGCTCCAGGTGGACCGCCTGATCGAGCGGGTGCGCGAACGCGACATCGAGGTGGAGCTGACCGACCAGGCCAAGATGCTGCTGGGCAACCTGGGCTACGACCCCACCTACGGGGCGCGCCCGCTCAAACGCGTGATCCAGAAGCGCCTGGTCGACCCACTGGCCCTGGCCATCCTCGAGGGCCGCTTCAAGCCAGGCGACACGGTCCGGGTGGACGCGGCCGACGGCGAGCTGAAGCTCGAGAAGGCCACGGAGCAGGCAGCCGCGCCCGCGGCCTGACCGAGGCCGCGGCCTTCAGCCGCGAGTCCGAACCTGGCAGGGCCGGGCCACCGCAATTGGCAACCGGAGACAGTGTGTGTTGTTGCCGGATCCCTACGCGGCGACTAGGGTCCCGGGCGATGGACGCGTCGGAAGAGCGCCTGGCGGCTGAGCATCCAGACGAGCATCTGCGCCGGCGGGAGTTCCTGCAGCGAACCGCGATGGCGATCGGAGCCGGCGCGAGTGTGGCCGCGACGCTGTCCGCCGAAACTCTCGTGGCTCATGCCGCGCAGGCCGAGCGCATTCGGCGCAGGCTGCCCAGCCCGCGCAACTTGCCGCTGGACACGTTCGTCATCCTGATGATGGAGAACCGCTCGTTCGACCACTACTTGGGCTGGATGCCCAGGGCGGATGGGCGCCAGGCCGGCCTGAGCTACATGGACGCCACCGGCGTGCGGCGCGCGACCCATCCGCTCGCACCCGATTTCCAGGGCTGCGGCCATCTCATCCCCGGGCATCTGTGGAACGAGGCCCGGGTCCAGTTCGCGGGCGGGCGGTGCGACGGGTTCCTGGCCAACGGCAGCGGAAACGACACCTACGCGATCGGCTACTACCGCGAGCGCGACCTCCCGTTCACTCCGAGTCTGGTGCGGGAGTTCACCGTGTGCGACAGATGGTTTGCCTCGCTGCTCGCCTCGACGAACCCAAACCGCGCCTATGCGCACGCCGCCCAGAGCTATGGCCAGAAGTACCTGCTGGCCCTCCCCGGTGACGGCGCGCCCCAGTTCCCCACCCCCAGGGGCTTCCCTCCCTCCACGTCGATTGAAGGGGCCCTGGCTCGGCGGGGCAGGCGGGGAATCACCTTCTACTCCGACGACAACTACGCGTCCATGTGGGGGCCGGTCGGCGTGCGACGCAGCGCTCCGATCTCTGACTTTTTCGTTCGCTGTGGCGCCGGCACACTGCCGGCGCTGTCATTCGTCGATCCGCACCTGAGCTCGTTTCTCGAGGTCACGGGCACGTCGAACGACGACCACACCTACGGCGACGTACGAACGGCCGAAGCCTTCATCAGCGACGTCGTGCACGCGTTCATCCAGTCGCCCCAGTGGAAGCGCGCCGCGTTGTTTGTCGTGTTCGACGAATGGGGCGGATTCTTCGACCACGTCCGCCCGCCCAGCGTGCCCGACGTCCGTCAGAGCCGGAACCTGGATAACAATTTCGGGCAGATGGGCTTCCGCGTGCCCGGGTTCGTCGTGTCCCCGTATGCACGCCGGGGCAGCGTCGTGCACACGCGCTTCGGCCACGAATCGATCCTCAAGCTCGTGGAATATCGCTACGGGCTGCGGTCGCTGACGCGTCGCGACGCCCGGGCCACCAACGCCGGGCTGGCGCTCGACTTCAATCAGAAGCCGCGCAACCCGCCCTGGCTGCCCACCCCCAAGCACAAGATCTCCCAGCCCTGCCCCCGGGGCTGAGCCGCCGTGCCTCCCGGCAGACCAGCACCCCAATCCTCAGCCGCTCCTGCACCAGAGACGGCATGTTGGCACGAGATCGGATAGAAGTGGTCTCCAACCGCGTGGCGGAGCGAAAGGAGAGTTCAGTGCCGACCTACATCATGCTTTCGACGCTCACCCCCGAGGGTGTGCAGACGATCAAGAACAATCCGGCCCGGATCCAGGAGGTCAATCGCGAGGTTGAGCAGCTGGGGGCCACGGTCAAGGCGCAGTGGGCAACGCTGGGGCACTTCGACTTCGTCAACGTGGTCGAGGCGCCGGACGAGAAGACCATCGCTCGGGTGTCGCTGGAGCTCGGCTCGCGCGGAACCGCCAAGTACGAGACGCTGAGCGCGATTCCGATCGACGACTTCATTGGCTCCATCTGACCGGCGGCGGGTCCTAGTTGTCGGGGCAGGAGCCCGCGAGCACGCCATCGTCCATGCCCTGCGGCGCTCAGCTCGCCGGCCCGAGGTTCTGTCCGCGCCGGGCAACGTGGGCATCGCCGATCAGGCGCGTCTGCTCGACGTGGGGGCCGACGACGTGGCCGGGCTGGTCGAGGCGGCGGCGCGGGAACAGGTCGACCTGGTCGCGGTCGGGCCGGAGGCGCCTCTGGTCGCCGGGCTGACCGACCTGCTGGCCGAGGCCGGTGTCCGCTGCTTTGGGCCCGGCGCCGCGGCCGCCCGGCTGGAGGGGTCCAAGGCGTTCTGCAAGGAGGTGATGTCGGCCGCGGGGGTGCCGACCGCGGGCTACCACGTGGTAAGCGACCCCGAAGCGGGGCTGAATGCCGTCCGGCGCTACCCCACGGTGATCAAGGCCGATGGCCTAGCCGCGGGCAAGGGGGTGGTGATCGCCCAGCACGAGGACGAGGCCCGCCGGGCGCTGGAGCAGCTCCTGGTGGAGCGCCGGTTTGGCACCGAGCGGGTGGTGGTGGAGGAGCATCTGGAAGGCCCCGAGCTATCGCTGCTTGCCCTGTGCGACGGCGAGCGGGCGGTGCCGCTGGCCTCGGCGCAGGACTACAAGCGAATCGGCGAAGGCAACCAGGGCCCCAACACCGGCGGCATGGGCTCCTACTCGCCCGTGCCGGCCGTAGACGCCGAGCAAGCCCGGCTGCTCTGCCGCGCCATCCATCAGCCGGTGTTGGATGAGATGGCCCGGCGGGGCTCGCCGTTCCATGGCGTCCTGTACGCCGGCCTGATGCTCACCGCCGACGGGCCGAAGGTGCTTGAGTTCAACGTCCGTTTCGGCGATCCCGAGACGCAGGCCATTCTGCCCCGCCTCCGGTCGGATCTGCTGGAGCTGATGGAGGCGGCGACCGAGCCGGGTGGCCTGGCCGACGTCGCGGAAATGGACTGGGCGCCGGACACGGCGGTGACCGTCGTACTGGCCAGCCGCGGCTATCCCGAGAGCTCGTCGAGCGGCGATGTGATCACCGGGCTTGACGCGGTGCCAGACGACGTCTACGTCACCCACGCGGGCACGGCGCGCAACGCCGCCGGTCAGATGGTCACCGCCGGCGGACGGGTGCTCAGCGTCACCGCTCTGGGCCCGGATGCCGGTGCCGCCCGGGCCGCGGCCTATGCTGCCGCCGACATGATCCATTTCGACGGCCGGCAGTTGCGCCGCGACATCGCGGCAAGAGTGACCGGAGCATGAGCGAGCAGTCAGCCCCGCAGACCTACGTCGACCCCGAGGCCGAGTTCGACGAGCTGGACGTCGATGCTCCGCGGGTGGGCATTGTGATGGGCTCCAAGAGCGACATGGCGGCCATGGAGGCGGCGGAACAGGAGCTGACCGAGCGGGGCATCCGCAGTGAGGTCAGGGTGATGTCGGCCCACCGCGAGCCGGACAAGGTGGCCGAGTACGCGCGCAACGCACGCATGCGGGGACTCCGGGTGATCATCGCGGGGGCCGGCCTGTCGGCGGCGCTCCCCGGGGTCGTCGCTTCCCACACCGACCTGCCAATCATCGGGGTTCCGCTGACCAGCCGGACCTCGGTGGCCGGAGGGCTGGATGCGCTCCTGGCCATCGCCCAGATGCCGCCGGGAGTTCCGGTGGCCTGCGTGGGCGTGGACAATGCGCGCAATGCCGCTGTTTTGGCCGCGCGGATCCTTTCGATCTGAGCGCTAGCCTTGCTCCAGCGGGATTCATGCCCGAATCAATAGTTCATCTTTCATCCCTGGTGGGAAGTCCGCTGCTGGACTCCGCGGGTGAGCGCTTAGGCCGGATGGAGGACGTGGTGGTGCGGCTTGACCACGTCGACGAGCTCCCTCCCGTCATCGGCCTGAAGGCTCGCATCGGCGGGCGGGACGTGTTCCTGCCCATTGATAGCGTGGCCCAGCTGGGGCCGGACGAGGTGCGCACCTCGACCACCAAGCTGAACCTGGCCCAGTTTGAGCGACGGCCGGGGGAGGTGCTCCTGCGCTCGGACATCTTGGACCGGAGCCTGATCAACGTGGGCATCGCCCGGTTGATCAAGGCGCGGGAGGTGGATCTGGTGTCCCAGGACGGCACGTGGCGGGTGGCTGGGGTGGATCCGACTCTGCGTCCGCGTCTGTGGCGGTTCCTGCCGCGGCGATTCCGCGGCCACGACTCTGAGCACCGGGCATTCATCGCCTGGAGCCAGCTGGAGCCGTTCGTGTCCCACGTGCCCAGCTCGCGGCTGAAGCTCACCCACCGCCGGCTGGCCCGCCTTCATCCGGCCCAGATCGCGGACCTGGTCGAGGCCGCATCGCACGAGGAAGGCGAGGAGATACTCGAGGCCGTCGGCCAGGACAAGGACCTCGAGGCCGACGTGTTCGAGGAGCTGGACGACGAGCACCAGGTGGAGTTCCTCCGCGAACGCTCAGACAAGGAAGCCGCCGGGGTGCTGGCCCGCATGGAGCCGGACGACGCGGCGGACCTGCTGCTGGAGCTCGAGCAGGAGGTCCGGTTGCCGATCCTCAATCTGTTGCCGCCGGTCAAGCAGGTCAAGATCCGCAAGCTGCTGGGGTTCAACCCGTCCACAGCCGGTGGGCTGATGAATCCCGACTTCGTTTCGGTGGGCCGCGATGCCACCGTGGCACAGGCCATCGAGCGGGCGCGGACCAGCGATCTCGGGGCCCAGCAGGTGTCGACGGTGTGCGTGCTGGAGGACGACGGCAGGCTGGTCGGCGCGGTGTCGCTGGCCGACCTGCTGCGGGCCGACGGCGCTCAGAGGGTGGTCGGCCTCCTAGACGAGTCGCTGCCCTGCGTGGCCGCCGAGGCCGATCTACCGGAGGTCGCGGTGGTGATGACCGACTACAACCTGATCGCGATTCCTGTGGTGGACAGCGAGGGACGCGTGGCCGGCCTGATCGCCGTGGACGACATCCTGGAGCAGCTGATTCCCGAGGAATGGCGCTGGCGAGCCGGAGCCGCCCGCGGTTAGGCCAGCTCGCGGGGAGGTCGCTCGACGACCTCGATCACGTGGATGATCCGCTCGGTGCAGATCTCCTGGGCCACGAGACCCACGCAAGCCAGGATGGCGATGGCCACGCCGTTGCCCAGCGTCACCCAGCGGTTGACGCTGAAGTTCAGCACGGCCGCGCCCACGATCTGCCAGATGGTCACGCTCGCCACGGCCCCGGCCAGCATCGACCACAGTCCCAGGCCGTGCCCGAACAGCCAGACCTCGGGATGGCCCTTGGGCCGGCGATGGTGGACCAGTACGGCGACGAAGGCCAGTGAGACCGCGCAGCCGCCGCTGCCGATCCCCAGACCAATGCCCTTTAGCGCCCCCGGGCCGAACTCCACGGAGGCGACGATCAGCAGCACCGCCGCGGTGAGGGCACCCAGATTGAAGAAGAAGCGCGGTCTTGGCATGTCGACTAGTTGTGCGCCCTCCTCCTAAACAACTCAAAGGCTATCTGGCCGCGCCCTGTCGTGCAAGAACCGCTCGCACACCCTTATGGCTTTTCTCACGGTGTCCCAGTGGAGCGCCGCGGGGGCGTCGGACGGCCAGTGGTAGTTGAGCGGCAACTTGGCGTGGGTGACCGAGGCC
>DASZGO010000258.1:0-2329 GCA_035938755.1 Solirubrobacteraceae bacterium
GGCGCGCCGCAGTCCGGGCCGGCCGCCAGCGCCCTCTCTACCAGCCCCCGCGCCAGTCCACGTTGGCTGCGCGCCGCTTGTCGGCCACCAGCCTGGCGTGCTTGCGCTTCTCCAGCCGTCCCTGGATGATCGAGAACACGACCGCCACCGTGGGGAAGAACGCGATCACGATGTACATCGCGTACGTGATCGTCCTATCGTTGGTCTGGCCGTAGAAACCCTCGCCAGCGTGGGCGGTGGCCAGGGCTTGCGGCGCCAGCACGAGCAGCGCAACCCCAGTGAGGAGCAACGTGCGAATGATCCTGGTGCGACGCATGCGGCGAGATTCTACGCCGCTTCGGCCGGGCGGTTCGCCCCCTCGCGCAGCGACTCGAGCGCGGCCAGTAGCGCCGGGTTGTATTCGCTGGCCTGCGCGACGATTCCCAGATGGCGGATCGGCGCCTCGAACACCCGGGCCGAGGACGCGGCGGCCAGCTCCCTCTGTTTCGGCACGGGCACCGCGTCGTCGCGAGTGGTGATGACCACGGCCACCGGCACCTCGACCGACCCCAGCCAGGGGCGTGAGTCGAACCGTCCCAGCTCACGCCCGGCTTCGGCCAGATCGCTGGCCGAGTGGCGCATCATCTCGGAGTGCAGCCACGCCGTCTCCTGGTTGTTGGGCAGCCCGACTCGCTTGAAACCCCAGCGCCAGCTGGCCCGAGGAGCCAGGGCCAGCGTCATCCCCAGGAGCGCCATGGCTCGCCATACCCGTCGGGTCTGTGGATCCTGCCAGTGCTGTGCGGTGCCGCTGAGCACCAGCCCCGACACCACGTCCGGGTGGTCGCGGGCCAGCAGCTGTCCGATCGCACCGCCCATCGAGTAGCCGACGACCAGTGCCGGCGCCAGATCAAGCTGCGCGAGCACCGCGGCCGCATCGTGTGCGCAATCGGCGAGCCGGAAGCGCTCCAGGGGTCGCAGCCCCCGGCCGTGTCCGCGATGGTCGATGGCCAGGACCCGGTAGCCGGCCTGGAATAGATCGCCATAGGCCCCGCACCAGTTCAGGTCGGCGCTGGCCATCCACCCGTGCAGCAGCATGACGACCGGTCCGTCCCGGCCGGTGTCACGCAGGAAGAACTCGCCCCGGCCCGGGACCCGAACGGTGCGGGCCGGAGGCATGTCGAACGGGGGTTCGGGCGACCACGCCACGCCCGGATCGTACCCACCTACCATGCTCGGGGATGGCTGTGCTGATCGCATCAGACCTGGGCAAGGACGTGGCCGGCGAGCCGCTGTTGCGGGGTATCTCATTCAAGCTCGAGCGGCGCGACCGGATGACCCTGTCGGGCCGAAACGGCGCCGGGAAGACCACCCTGCTGCGGATGCTGGCCGGTGAGGCGTCGGTGGACTCCGGCGAGCTGGTGTTGGGCAAGGGAATCAAGATCTCCCTACACGACCAGCGACCGCCGCGCCGCCGCGACCTCAGCCTGCGTGACTACGTGCTGTCCGGCGCGCGTGAGCTGGTGGCCATCGAGGAGCAGCTGGACGCGCTGGAGCAGGCCATGGCCGGCGGGGCCCACGACGACGCGACGCTGACCCGCTACGCCGAGGCCCAGGCCCGTCTCGAACACGCGGGCGGCTACGACTGGCGCCAGCGCGCCCTGGCCACGCTTCACGGCCTGGGCTTCCGGGACGGCCAGGCGCTCGACCGGTCGCTGGAGTCCTTCTCGGGTGGGGAGCTGACCCGCGCTTCGCTAGGGCGCGCCCTGGCCGGAGCTCCCGACCTCCTACTCCTCGACGAGCCGACCAACCATCTCGACATCGAGTCACTGGAATGGCTCGAGCAACACCTGGTAGCGCTGGACGCCGCCGTGGTGCTGGTAGCCCACGACCGCTGGTTCCTGGAGGCGGTGGGCACGTCCGTGCTGGAGCTCGACGGCGGCCGCGGAAAGTGGTTCCCCGGCTCCTGGCACAGCTGGCGGAAGGAGAAGGCCAGCCGCGAGCTCGCACTGGGTCGGGCGATCGAGCGCCAGGAGGCGGAGATCGCCCGCTTGGAGCGGTTCGTCACCCGGTTTCGCGCGGGTACGCGAGCCCGCCAGGCCCAGTCGCGGGTCAAGCAGCTGTCAAAGCTGGAGCGAGTCTCCCGCGACCCCACGGACGGGCGGGCGCTGGAGTTCTCCTTCCAGGCGCCGGAACGCAGCGGACGCGTGGTGTTCGAGCTCGAGGAGGCACGCATCGTCATCGGCGAGCGAGTCCTGCTCGAAGATGCCGAGCTATGGCTGGAGCGGGGCGAGCACGTGTCTCTGGTCGGCCCCAACGGCGCCGGGAAGACCACGCTGGTCGAGACGCTGAT
>DASZGO010000259.1:0-10641 GCA_035938755.1 Solirubrobacteraceae bacterium
TCCTGGGCCGCCAGTTCGGCCTGACCCGCTGGTTCGGCGGTCGGTAGTGGGGGGCCCACGGGTGGGGCGGGCGGCGCTACGACCGGCGGCGGGTCCTGGACAGTCGATTGGGCTCCGGCCAGATCAGCCATGGCGCCTCCACGGTTGGGAACGCGCTTCAGCTCCAGGTTGAGGAGGGTATCGGGCTCTGGGAGCACAGCGCGCGTCGAAAGGGACGTACTCGCCCTTGATAGCAGGTCTGCCCGTCGGAGCTCCAGCCGCGTGGCGGCCGCCGCCCCGGGGCTGCCCGTCAAGGCAGGTCGGCCCCGACCAGGTCGGACGTCTCGGGGGCAGATTCGGTGTGGTCGGCCGATCCAGCGGAGGCCGGGAGCTGGGGCCGGGACCGTGACTTGTCGGCCAGCATTCGCGCGTCGGCCCGAGCTAGCAGCACATTGGTACTCCCGCCGTCCACCGGGTAGATGGAGAAGCCGACGGTGGCGCCCATGGTCTCGCCGTCGATTCCCACCTCGGATACCCGCGCGCGAATCCGCGCGGCCAGGGTCAGTGCGCCTTCGGCGTCGGTCTCGGGAGCCAGAACGGCAAACTCGTCGCCGCCCTGGCGGGCTATGGTGTCCTGCTGGCGGATGGCCCCGGACATGGCCCGGGCCACCCGACGCAGGACGTCGTCCCCGGCGGCGTGGCCCAGACGCTCGTTCACCTGCTTGAACCGATCGAGGTCGATGAGCAGGACAGCCAGCTGTTTCTGCCCGCGCTGATGGCGCCGGAGCTCGTACTCCAGCCGCTCGTGGAGCAGGCGATAGTTGCCCACTCCGGTCAGCGGGTCCCGGGCCGCCAGCTCACGCAGCTCTGACTGGTTGGCCTCGAGCTGCTCTCGCAGCCACACAACCAGGGCCACGGTCGCCGCCACGATCGCGATGGCCAGCACCGTCCGCGGGATGCCGTCCCCGGTCGAATCGTCGGCGTACAGCAACGGTGCTGCGATGGCCAGGGCCACCACCAGCACGTGCGCGGCCAGCTGACGGTAGTCGCTGAACGCGTACCCCACGGCCGCGGCAATCAGCACGTAGTACCAGGTGAACACCGCGGGGTGGCCGAGCGCCCACACGCTGAGCGCCACCTCGCCCGTGGCCAGGATCGCCGTGACATGGAGCCACCGCCAAGACAGGCGCCGCCACGGCAACAGCAGGCAGGTCACGCCTGAGCTCAGGCCGAGCAGGGACAGCCCGGCGATTACCAGCGCCGAGGGCGGCCGGCTGAGGATCAGGCTGGCCGGGACGCTTAGCACCCCACCGGTGCAGAACAGCAGTCCGGCGAGCTGTCCGATGGCCGCCCGGCGGCGGGCCTCGCTCTCCTCGGGGGCCTGCATCGCGGCGTCCGGCTCGACCACCGGCCTGGCCGGCTTGCGCGCCTCCCTGGGCCACGAGCGGTCGCGGCCCGCGGCCTCCTCGATGCGCCGGGCAATCGCGGCCGCCGGCGCCGGAGCGGCAAAGTGATATCCCTGGGCGTAGTCACAGCCGAGGCGCTGAAGCACCTCGAGTTGCGCGGCGGTCTCCACCCCCTCCGCCACCACCGTCATACCCAGCGCGCGAGCCATCTCCACCGTGGCCGAGACGATCTTTGCGCTTCGCGTGTCGTCGGACAGCTCGGCGATGAACGATCGATCCACCTTGAGCTGATCCAGCGGGAAGCTCTTCAGGTAGCTGAGCGACGAGTACCCGGTCCCGAAATCGTCCAGCACGATTCCCACCCCCAGCTGCTTGAGCGCGTCCAGGATCTCCCGTGAGGTTGCGGCCTGCTCGATCAGCAATGTCTCGGTGATCTCCAACGCCAGCTGGCTGGGATGGATGGCGTTCGCGGTCAGGGTACGGGAGACGAAGCCGATCAGCGCCGGCGTCAGCTGCCGGGCCGACACGTTGACCGACACCCGCATGCTGGATCCGGCCCGATGGCTCTGGCGCCAGCGCACGAGCTGGCGGCACGCCTCCTCAATCACCCACTCGCCCAAACCGATGATCAGGTCGCTTTGCTCGGCCACCGGTATGAACTCGGCTGGGGACAGAGTTCCCCGGCGTGGGTGCTCCCAGCGCACGAGGGCCTCGACCGCGACCAGCGTCCCGTCCTCGACGGCGACCACCGGCTGGTAGAGGAGCCGCAGCTGCTGACCGGCCAGGGCGGCGCGAAGGTCAGCCTCCAGCTGGATGCGATCGAATAGCCGCACCCGCATCTGCTCGTCGAACACCTCATAACAGTCACGGCCCTGCGCCTTGGCCCGGGCCACCGCCAGCTCGGCGTCCCGCAGCAGGTCATCGGCACTCACCGAATCCTGGTCCGGCCCTTCCAGGGGACGGGTGATGGCGATGCCGATGCTGGCGGTCACCTTGACCTCCTGACCCTCGAGCACGAATGGGACCTCGAGCGCACGCTTGATCCGCTGGGCGACGCCGACCGCCTCGTGCTCGGAGGCCAGCTCCTCACACAGGACGAAGAATTCGTCCCCTCCGGTCCGGGCCACCGTATAACTCCGTGGCGAGTCATCTGGGGCGGCCACGGCCCGGGTCAGGCGCTGGGCCAGCAGTAGCAGCAGCTGGTCGCCCAGCCCGTGGCCCAGCAGGTCGTTGGTCACCTTGAAGTGATCCAGGTCGATCAGCAGCGCAGCCACCAGCAAAGCTGAATCCCGGGCCCGGTCCAGTGCCTGGATCGCCCGGTCGCGGAGCAGGCTGCGGTTGGGCAGGCCGGTGAGGCCGTCGTGCAGGGCCTGGTGGGCCAACTCGCGCTCGGCCTTTTTGCGCTGGCGGACCTCCCGCTGGCTCTTGCGCCGCAGCTCGCGTTCGTGGTCGAGCGTCCCCACCAGTCTCAGCGTGAGCTCAAGGCTGCGGGCCATACCCCGGAGCAGATCCGACTCCTCCTGGCTGAACGCCTCGCCGCCCAGCCGGGCCACCAGCAGCGCGCTGGGCGGGTCGCCGTCGAGTGGCATGGCCAGCGTCCACAGCTCCCCGAGGCCTTGGACGACCACGCGATCCAGCTTGTCCTCCACGGCACCGACCAGCCGCGCTTCAGGCACCTCCCCGGACGGGAACCCGATCGTGGCCAGCACACGGTGCTCCCCTACCAGCGCGCATACCTCGGCCTCCAGTGCGTCGGCCGCCCGCTCCACCGCGCGCTGCAGCGCGTCTTGCTCGTCGGTCGAGCCTGAGACCAGTGCGACGAACTCGGCCAGCTGGAGGGTTGACCAGCTCTCGGCAGACCGTGTGGTCATGCCAGGGCCAGGACGACCAGTGTCTGGTTGTGAAACCCGTTTATGCCCCTGGTGCGGGCGATTTCCCCGTACGTGTAGAACCCGGCGACCGGGGCCCCGTCGCCCAGCGCCGCCACGCGCTCCACCTCGGAACGGATGCCCTCCTCGCCGAGTACCCCGCGGCGGGCGATGCAGTCGAAGGCCAGCAGGCCCAACGGGGGCCGTCCGCCGAGTGCCCCCAGCGCGTCCTCGCAGGCTGCGTCCGTGGCCTCCAGCACCGAGGAGTCGTCTCCCTCCATCAGCCAGGCGAGCGAGCCCTGGGGCACCTCGGCGATGCAGCCCAGCGAGCGATCTTCGAAGTTGGCGTCACCGATGAACCGCACGTGCTCCTCGCTGCGGCTGGCCAGACCCAGCGGGTGGACCTGGGCGAACCGCACAAACGCGGCCGGGTCCTGACGGACCTCGTCGGGCGCGTCCAGCCGCTCGAAGTACACGTCCAGTGCCGGGCGGCCCTCGATCTCGTGTACCCGGCTGTCGGCACTGCGAGTGATCAGCATCGGGTCCCCCACCCGCTGCCAGCCGTGACGCACGCCGATGCCCAGCGGAGCGTCGGAGCCGATCGCCGCGGACACCACGGCACCCGTGAGCACCTCACGGCCGTAGAACTGGTGGGTCTGCTCCATCTTGAGGTCATCGCCGGCGCAGCCGCCGACCAGCGGCACCTGAGCGCCGACCACGCTGTAGGCCCCGCGCACGATCATCGTCTGATCACCGGCCAGGCCGTCGGTCAGGAGCAGCAATGCTCGGTGCTCGCGCGGCTCGATGTGATCGATGCACGCGGCGGCCTCCGCCCCGGCCCGGCGCAGGTCCGAGGGCGCGTCCCGGGCTACCGCGATGGCGATCGAGAAGCCCGAGCCGCCCAGGGCGGTCACCACGACTCCGGACTCGCCGGGGCCGCTGGTGGCGATCTCACCCGCGGTCGAACAGCCCACCAACGGCACGTCCGGAGCGCACTCAAGCAGCGCCTGCGCGTCGTAAGAGCTGGAGCAGAACACGATCAGCAGCTTCGGATCCTCGCCCTGCAGGGCTGCGTCCATCGCCTCACGGCCGGCCCGGGCCGGGTCGGGGTCCGACGACCGCCCCACCCCGATCCAGCGTCCCTCAGCGTGTGGTGCGTGGGCGCTCATATGCTTCCCGCCCGCTTGGCCAGCTCGAGGGCGGCCTCGGCCTCGGACTCGAGCGCCTCAGGATCCCCGCCGTCCAGCCCCGCCACGCCCCACGACACTGTCACCCCTCCACACCCGCGATCGCACAGGACCGAGGCCGCCAGCCGGCGGGCGGCGGCCCGCGCCCCGGCGACGTCGACGCCTGAGAGCACCAGCGCGAACTCGTCGGCCCCGGTCCGAAACACCTCGTCCTCCCCTCGCACATGGGCCAGGTTGCGGGCCACGCCTCGCAGGACCTCGTCACCAACCACTCGGCCCAGGGTGTCGTTGACCTCGTGAAACTGGTCGACATCGATCAGGCACAGGGCCAGGTCGCCACCGTGCCGGCGCACGCGGGCCACCTCGGCGCCTAGCCGAGCCACGAACGCCCGGCGGTTGGGAAGCTGGGTCAGGGCGTCGATCGTGCTTTCCGCCTGGCGGCGTTGCGACTCATGCCAGTAAGCCAGGTGCGGGGCGAGCAGGCCGGACAGGAGCTGGAGGAAGCGGACATCCTCTTCGCCGAACGCGTTCCGACGGCCGGAGTACAGCTTCAGCGCTCCGAGGACCTGCCCCTGGTGAACCAGCGGCACGCTGACGATCGACCGGACCCCGGCGCGGCTGGCCGCTGCCTGATCGACTCGTTGATCCTGGGAGGCATCGCCGCAGTGCAGAATCTCGTCCCGCCGCAACCGGCGGCCGCACGTGCCCGTGCGGGAGTGCAGCCGCAACCCCTGAAAGTCAGCCGCCGGACCGCCGCTGGAGTGGTAGACGATCTCCTCGGCCTCGAGCAGCTCGACCACCGCGGCGTCGGAGGCCGTCAGCGTGTGGGCCTGGGACGCGACCAGCGTGATCACATCGCGCGCCTCGAGGCTGGAGGCTGCGAGCTGGTTCTGCGTCTCGATGATGACGTGCAGCCGATCGTGCGAGAGCGATGGCCCCATGTCGCTGACTATCGGCACGACAGCCCGGGCGACTTAATTTTGCGTCGAGTCCGGACCAATAGGCGGGACCCGCGAGCGCGGGCCGCGCATGGCGTGCCACAGGATCGAGTCCAGCGTCCGCTCCGGGACGCGGTCGAGATTCTCGAAATCCAGCGAGCCGGAAAGCTTGGCGTCCGGCGCTGAGGCGGTGTTGACCGCAGCCATGTCCACCCCGGGGACGACCTGGCTATACGGGGTTACGTCGGGGTGCGTTTGAAACGCGCCGTACATTGGCGGGGCCAGCATGTCGTTCAGTCCCAGCGGCGTGATGCCGGTGAGCAGCTCGATCGAGTGCAGCACCGACAGCTGGTCGTAGCGCGTGGAGACCACGGCGCCGGCGCGGCTGTAGGGACTGATCACGAACGCTGGCATCCGGTGGGCGTCCACGTGGTCTAGCCCTTCCTGGGCGTCGTCCTCGACCACGAAGATGGCGGTCTGGGGCCAGATCGACGAATGCGAGATGAGGTCGACAAATTCCCCCAGAGCCCAGTCAGACGACGCCACCATCGCCGCCGGCGTGCGCATGCCGGGCGTCGTCCCCTGGGTGTGGTCATCGACTGTGGTCAGGTAGGTGAACGTCGGCACGTTGTTGGCCGCCAGCTGAAGCTGGAACTTCTGCTTGAAACACTCGAAGCGCGACTCGGCCGTGGGCGGGGCGCCGGGAGGGAGGCTCGAGTCGAAAGTGAGCTGCTGGGTGATCGGGTCCCTGCCGATGTAGGCGTCGGCGGGATAGCAACCAGTGGGCACCCCCAGGTCGGAGTGCTGATACTTGCTGGCTGCCTCGGTCACCATCGCCGCGGTTCGGTCCTTGTCGGGAATGGGCAAGAGGTCGGAGATCCCCTCGCCGAAGTTCATGTAGCTGATGCCGTCCCGGCTGGCCTGGTCGAAGATGAATCCGTTGAACGGCGCGGCGATCGAGTAGACGAAGTCGTAGGGGTAGTTGCGCCCGGCATTGGAGGGATGGTTGTTTCGCTCCGTGAAGTCGGTGGCCTGGCCGCCGCTGGTCCACATGTGTCCATCGATCGAGACCTGCGAGTCGGCGAACACGTGGTCCAGCGTGCCGAAGCGTCGCGCCAGCGCGTGCAGGTTGGGCGTTATGCGCTGGCCGAAGATGGCCAGCCGCGGGTCTCCGTCACCCGGGTGCAGGTCCCCCAGGACCTGGTCGTAGTTGCGGTTCTCACGCACGAAGTAGAAAACGTGGGTGATCGGTCCGCCGGGCCGTAGAGGCGTCTCGCGGGGCGGGGTCGGGGAACCCGTCGGCGTGATCTGGCGGGTGGCCCGGGTGGTTAGGCGGGCCAGGCTCCGCGCGCTGGGGAAGTCGCCGATCCCCACCGTCCCCAGCTGGCGCTCGGCGTTGTCCAGATAGCGCGGGTCGCGCGGGACGGTGTTGGGGCCCAGCCCGAGTCCCTTGGCCGAGACCCAGACCAGCTTGTGGCACCGGCCACGGCCCCGGCGGGCCGCGGGCTGGCAGCGAAACCTCCGGGCCGGCTCGAACGCGGCCACCGGATAGTCGGCCGTCGGCACCCGCCCTTGCAGGCGGAACCGGCCTCCGGTGGCAAAAATCGCGACGTCATCCCCGCCCGCGTCGGCGACCAGTAGCCGCCGGTCGGGCGTGACGGACAGGCCGACCGGCGACTCGCCGATGCCTTGGGCGCGGGCCACTGATAGGGACTCGACCAGCTGCCAGGCCCGCGTATCCAGGACGGCCACGCGATCGGTGTTGGCTAGGGCCACGTAGGCCCGGTGCCGCGTGGGATCGAGCGCGATGCCCTCCGGATGCGAGAGGGGCGGGCCGACCGACACATACTGGAGCTTGCTCCCGGATGCCAGGTCGACTACTGAGACCGTCCCGGGTCCCTCGTTGGACACCAGGCCGGTCCGCCCGCCCGGCAGAATCGCGGCCCCGTAGGGGTAGCTCCCCACGGTCACGAAGCGCACCGTCCGGGTGGGCAGGTCGATGATCGCCGCACGGTCGGCCAGATTCAGCGCCACCAGCAGGGTCCGGCCGTCGCCGGACACCGCGACGTCCTGGGGCCAGCCCAGCGGCGCCGTGCGGGTGGGCGGGAAGTCCTGCGGCGGGGGCGTGCCGGCGGGCGGGGCGACCGAGATCACCGCCGACTCGGTGGCCGTCCCAGTGGTGCGGTTGATGTCGTACAGGTGGATCACGTCGCCCGCGCGGCCCGGAGTGCCTGCGGGCGTGTCGCCGCCCGGTCGCTCGGTGGCGTCGGGCTCGCCTGAGACGTACGCGTGCCGGCCGTCTGGCGAGATGGCGAGCCCCCCGGACGCGCCGGGCAGGCGCAGGACCTGGATTAACTTGTGGGTGCGCAGCGAAACCACCCGGACGTCATCGGCCGCCTCGCCGGCCTGCACGGTCCACAGGAAGCGTCCGTCCGGCGTGAGCGCCGCCCCGTGCGAGAAGTTCCCGCGCAAGTTGATCCGGGTGCCAAACGGGGTGAGGACCCGTCCGCTGGGCAGCAGCCCGGTGACCGGGCCGACGATGACGGCCAGCGACGCGGCCGCGGCCCCGCGCCACCTCACGGCAGCCGTACCGCGAAGCAGCCGAGGACCTTGGCCACCGGGCGCCCGTCGGCGGTCAGCTCGCAGCTGGCGTGGACCAGGGTCCGTCCGACCCGGTCCAGGCGGGGCGTGGCCTGAAGCCACTGCCCTTCCCCCGCACCGTCCAGGAACGCGATGTGCAGATCGGCGGTGCTCATCGTCGCGCCGGCCGGGAGCGTGCCCGCCACGGCGCGGCTCAGGGCGATGTCGGCCACGGTGGTCAACAGCCCGCCGTGACCTCGGCCCATGCGGTTGACGTGGTGTGACGCGATCCGCACCCCGACTTCCGGCGTCTCGCCAGACGCGTTGAGGTAGAGCGGACCGACAAGCTCCCCGAACGGGCTCGGGGGGTCGACAAGCTCAAATCCGTCCGGCGCGTCCACCGATTTACTCGATCCTGTGGTCCGGGTCCGGCTGGCACTCGGGCGGCGCCTGACTGTAGTCGCCGAACGGTCCGTCCCGGCGCTCCACCACCCGACGCACCCCCTCACTTTCGGCCAGCTGTATGAACTCGTGGGCATCCGGGGTGTTGCGCATCAGCCCGTCCAGGATGGGGCCCAGCACCTGGGTGGATCCGATGCCCATCCGCTCGTAGGCCTGGTTGACCACGAGCTTCATGGCGGCCAGCTGGGACGCGGGAATCTGGGCCAGCTCATCGGCCTGCGCGGCCACCGTCTGCTCCAGCTCGGCGAACGGCACCGCGTGGTTGATCAGCTCGATGTCCGCGGCCTGGCGACCGCTTAGCGGCTTCCCGGTCAGTGCGTGCTCCTTGGCCTTGGCCAGCCCCAGCCGGTAGATCCACATGCCCGACAGGTAGCAGCCCCACATGCGGCTGTACGGCGTCCCGATCACCGCGTCCTCTGAGGCGATCACCAGGTCCGCGCAAAGGGCAAAGTCGCTGCCGCCGCCGACACACCAGCCGTGGACTTGGGCGATGACCGGCTTGGGGCAGCGCCAGATGCTCATCAGCTTCTGCGTGGGAGCCAGCTGCGGCGCGGTGGCACCCACGAAGTCCTTGCCCGGATCCCACGCGCCGTCGGTGGTGATGCCCTCGTCCCAGTGGTGAAAGCCGCCGCCGAAGTCATACCCGGCGCAGAACGCGCGCCCGGCGCCGCGCACCACGATGACCTTGATCTGCGGATCGCGGGTGGCGCTCGTGACGGCGGCCTCGACCTCGTCGGGCATCGGCGGGACGATCGTGTTCAGCCGCTCGGGCCGATTGAGCGTGATCGTGGCCACGGGCCCGTCGGTGCCGTAGCGGATCGTCTCGTGGGAGCTCACGCGTGGGTTCTATCGCGTTAAGCCGAGCCGACCGTCGACCGTTAGCCGCACGCCGACGCAACGCCGTCGCATACGGACACGACCCGATTGGTCAATGCGGGCCTTGGTAGACCAAAGCGAACAGGCCGGCCGATGCGGTCTTCCAGCCCACGACGGCGAGTGTCGTCCGCCGACTCAGCCTCACGAGCAGCGTCCCCTCCCGCCTCGGTCGGTTCATCTGGTGTTCGCTGGCGCAGGCAGCCTGGCCTCCCACAGCTGAGCGGGGATCGTGTACGTGGTTTCGACGTAGACCGTCCGCTGACTGAGGGCAACCAGGTCGGCCCCGCCAGTGCTGAAGACGGTTGGGAGCTTGGTACGGAAACCCTGCGTGCCAGGCAGGAGGTGGCCGATCAGGTCATAGCTGACGTGACCGCCCGTGAAGTCAGGGGCAATCCACGCGAAGGCCCGCGAGCTGAGGAGCGCCGGATCGTCGGTTTCCTCAATCTTGCGACGCGAATGGCAGCGTTCGAGACTCCAGCCCGGTCCGACGTAAGGTCCGCGCCGTACCGTGCCCTCAGCCAGCGCGAACTGCCCCTTAAAGGTCAAGGCTCCGGGGTAGGACCGGCCACTCTCGGTGTCGATGGCGTCCGGATAGCGGAGCGGTGGACACAGGCGAGATGACCCGGCGGGAGCATCGAGGTCATCAAAGATGCCACCGCCTGGCTTGGCTGGATCGGCCATGAGCTGGCCCGTCGCGATGTTCTGGAGCACGTAGCTCTGGCCGCAGTGTTCGATGCAACCGCCCTGGCTGACGAATTTGACCCAGTAGCGGCCGAGGCTCGGGCCGCCGCAACCTGTGCACTGTGGCGAGACGACGAATTGCTTCCAACGTTGGCCGCTGAGGTTGTAGAGCCCAAACGTGGCGCCGCCGCACCCGACCATCAACCACGGCCCGCCAAACCTCGGGTTGCTCGGTTGTGGACAATCTGGCGCCTTCAGATCCTTCCGAGTCTGCCTCTGCTGATCGATCAGCGTCAGCTCGTATGGACCTGGATTGCGCCCCTTGATCACCGCGGCGTAGCGGTCGTCAGCCGCAGCTTGATTGGGCTCGGCTGTAACCAGCCTCCAGCTCCAGCGAAACGCCGAAGGCGTTGAACGTGCCGCCGACTGCGTGCTCCCAAGTGCCGGAGCCGCGACCGCCAACAGACCCAATATCACCAGGCCCGCGAGCGGATGGAGCGGTCGGCGGTCGATCACCGGCCAACTGCCGTGTCTCGAGGACGCATTCACCGTTTCAAACGATCTGGATCGTTCAAGGTTGCGTCGGAGCGGAGCATCGCGTCCTGATCCAATACTTGATAGAGCAAGCAACCTCCGATAACGTTGTTGCGGTAGCAACCACCTT
>DASZGO010000260.1:0-3176 GCA_035938755.1 Solirubrobacteraceae bacterium
ACGTGCGGCCAGCCAGCGGCGTGCGCATGATCGTGAGGGTGGGGCCGTAGAGCACATCGTTGCCCTTGTCTTTGGCCTCGTTGCCGACCACGGCGCCGTTGGCCTCGGCGAGCTGCGGATCGAAGCTGGCCGCGACGGCCAACTCGTCGGGCAGCGCGGTGGTCTGACCCTGCCGGATCCCGTTCGTCCCGTCGGTGTAGTTCATGGTGGGCACGAGCCCCGGAACTCCGGCGTTGGTGCCGATGTGGTGCCCCGGAGCCCCGGTCAGCCCGAGCACGTCGGTCCCGGCCAGCAGGGAAATCTTCTGGCTCTGATTGAGATGCTCCAGCAGCAGCTGGGCCCGCTGATCCGGCGAGAGCGCGCCGTTGCACCAGGGCCCCGCGCCGCCGCACTGCGTCGCTGCGCCAGCCGCGGGGACGAGCGCTACGAACGCAGCGACGCACGCCATAAACCTCAGGCCGCTGCGTCTCATCCGTGCTTTTCCCACATCGTTGCTCGCTCTCCGCCTCTGTGAATAAAATACGTGCGTGCATTCAAATGTCAAGGCGGAACCCTGGCGGGGTGAGCCGCTACCGCGGGGACGTCACAAGCTTCCGGCCGACGCCGTTCGCTCCTCGCAGCGAGAACGGCTGCTTCGGGCGGTCGTCGAGTGCGTGGCCGAGCACGGCTTCGATGCCGCGACCGTGCCCCTCGTGGTGTCGACCGCCCGGGTGTCGCCCAACGCCTTCTATGACCTGTTCGCCGACAAGACCGAGTGCTTCCTGTCGGCGTGTGACGAGATCGCCACCGAACTGCTCACTCAACTCACGGCCCTAATCACCGAGCCCGACTGGATCCAGGCCCTGCGCAAGGGGACCGTGATCTACCTGCGCTGGTGGTCGGAGCGGCCGGCGTTCGCCCGGGCCTATCTCTTGTCGCTGCGAGCCGCCGGTGAGCGGGCCGATGCCCAGCGGGAGCACACCTACGCCCTGTTCCGGGAGATGTTCGCCGACCTCGGTCGCCGCGCCCGGGCCGAGCAGCCCGAGCTTCCACCGCTCTCGCCGCTGGCCGCGCGGGCCCTCGTCGTGGCCATCACCGAGATCGTGGCCGACGAGGTCCGCTCGGGCCGCACAGCCCAGCTGCACGAGCTCGGAGACGAGATCGCCCGCCTGGCCATCCGGCTGCTGGCCGACGACGCCACAGCGGTCAGCGCCCTGGCGTGAGAAGGCTGGCCCCCATCGCGGTGGCGGTCTCGGCCCTGGCCGTGGCCGGCGGGGCGCAGGCCGCCGGCCCCGGATGTCATCCCGGCTGGCCCGTCACCGCGTACCGCGCCGCGCCGGGGGGCGTCCGCACCGCCCACGGGAGCCCGCGGCCGGTGGCCTGTGGGATCCAGACGGGCTATCCGACCTCGGAAACCACGCTGGCGCTGACCCGCCAGGGCGCGATCTTGTTCTCGCCGGCGGGCAGCGAGAACACCCTGGCCAGGTCCACCGACCGTGGCCTCCGCTGGCGGCTGGTGGGCCCGACCCAGCTTCAGTACACCTCGCTGTGGAACACCGTCGATCCACAGGTGGTGGTTGATCCGCGTACCGGCCGGGCGTTCTGGATTCACACGACCTATACCGAGGACCTCCGCTGGCCATTGCCCGATCAGTCGCCCGCTTCGTGGCTGGTCCCTACGGCGGTGGCCAACGCGCACGGCTTCGAGGTCTATCGGAGCGCCGATGGCGGCCGGAGTTGGGAGACGGCCGACTACAGCACCGCGAACACGGCCGACTGGGAGAAACTGTTCGTGGGACCACCCCGCCCCCCGCGGTCCGGCGCGCCCCGCCCGACTGGTTATCCCGACGTGGTCTACCTGTGCGCGAACTCCCCTCTGGAGGTCACCGGGCCCGGTCGGGCCTGCTACCGGTCGCTCGACGGCGGCCGCACGTTCATCAGCCTGGGCTACCTGACCCCGTCGGCCAGCTCGCCCACCGGATGCCCGCCGCTGGCGGCCAACACCGGCGTGGTCACCCCCGACGGCGACGTGTACATCCCGCAGAGCTGCACGCAAGGCACGTACGTGGCGGTGAGCAAGGATGAGGGCGGCTCATTCAGCTGGCTGCCGGTGCCCGGCGCGCCGGCCACCAACGGCCTCGGGGCGACGGTGCAGCTGGCGGCGGATCGCGCGGGCCACCTCTACATGGCCTGGCTGACCCAGGATCAGCTCGAGCTGGTCAGCTCGCGGGACGGCGGGCGCACTTGGAGCCCACCGCTCGCCGTCTCGCCGCCCGGTGTGCACGCCATTACGCTTCCCGCCTTCGCCGCTGGTCCGCCCGGCGCCGTCGGGCTCGTGTACTACGCCACCCCCGATGCCTCTGCCAAGCAGCTCAGCGGATACGTGTCGACCACGACCAACGCGCTGGCACCCCAGCCACTGTTCTACGCCGGCGCGGTCAACCCCCCGGCGCATCCGATCTTCGAGAACTACAGCGATTCGGACACCCCGCGAGCGGACTTCATCGGCGCGGCCTATGACGGCACCGGCCAGCTGTGGGGAGGTCTGGTCAAGCAGTTCGGCCCGCCTGACTCCAGCGGTCGCATTGCCACCACGGGCTATCTGGCGCGCCTGGTGCTGACGCGCCCGACTACCCGCCGCTGAGCAGCACCACTCCGCCGTGGGCGGGCACCGAGACCGACCCACGCACCGGCTGCAGCTGGAGCCGCCATCCCCGCGTGTCGGCGGAATCATTGAGCGCGCCGCCGCCCACCGGGTGTACGAGCCGCATCGGCGCGCCCAGCGACAGGCGCGCGGCGGCGGTCCCCGGATTGACGGCCACCAGGCCCCGGGCGTAGCGCCGCACGTAGAGCCCGCCGGCCGTCCGGAGCGCGTCGATGCTCGATGGCGGTCCAGACACCGGCGCCCCCAGGTTCACTGCGTACTCGGGAAACCACTGCGCCTGGGCCCCGATCCACATGTTCACGAATGTGTGACTGCCCTTGACCAGGAGATAGGACCCCAGGACGAACCCGCGCGCCGTTAAATCGCCAGCGTTGAGGTAGGACTGGGCGAGGATCACCTTGCCGCGGCGGACCACCCCCAGCACGCGGTTCATCTCCAGCTGCCAGTCCGACAGTGCGTAGTAGTCGGGGGGCTGGCCCTCGGCGAAGCCCTCGATCATCACGCCGTCCGGGATTGCGTAGTCGGTCCGGTC
>DASZGO010000261.1:0-5615 GCA_035938755.1 Solirubrobacteraceae bacterium
GGGGCCAGCGCGGGGCTGAACCTCCTAGTCGACCGCTACTGCTACACCGTCGATGGTCAGGAGCTCGGTGACCCAGACTCTCCGGTCCGCTTCAGCGACCCGTGGCGACCCGGGCCTGAGGGTGCGGCGGAAATGGCGTCAGGACTGAACATCGTGTTCCGAGCTGGCTGTGACCAGCATCCCCTGGACCCTCGAGACCCAGACGACCGGACGACCCTCCTGTCCTACATCTGGCCGGATGAGATCGAGCGTTTCCACCGCAACCTGGCCGCGCTCGAGCTGGCCTCCGCGTCGCCAGCACGCGTCGACGTAGCCGGGGCCGAGCAATGGCTGCCGGGCGCGCTGGCCGGGCGCAACGACACCGAGCTCACCGTGATCTGGCAGTCCGTGTTCCGCCAGTACGTCGACGCCGAGGACTGGGCAGCGATCGAAGCCGCGGTGGACCGGGCGGCCGGGGCGAACCCAGCCGCCCGCATCGCCTGGCTCATGATGGAGCCGGGCGAAGACCACCTGGCCCACATGAAACTGACGCTCCGCGAGCACCCTTACGAGGACGAGCAGCTGCTCGCCTCGTGCGGGGACCACGGGCCTCCAGTCGCGTGGGCCAGGTCCTAGTCGCTGATTACCGTGTGCCTACCGCTCGACGGTGTCCAGCCCCCGGCTCAGCCGGCGGACGCGGACAGGTGAGAGACAGGTCACGGAACCCGGGGCAATCGTGCCCGGCCGGCGTATGGGGTGCCAGCTCAGCGGTTTCCTATGGGGATGTTGGGGGGCCTCATCGGTCGGGTCTCCGAGCACGTCATCGAGCAGGCTCAGAAGACGGTTGAGGCGCTCTGGGGTCAGGTGGAACATATGTTCGCTAGCGTAGGAATGGGGTCGGACGGAACGGGGGTTCTGCACGAAAAATTGCAGCAGACCCCGTCTGGACCATGCTGGACGAGTGGATAGAAGAACCCGTTTGCAGGGAGTTTGCTGTCCGCGCTCACCACGACGCAACTCGCGCGACCACGGAATCGGTGAACTCTGTCGTGCTGGCGTGACCGCCCAGGTCGGGCGTTTTCACGCCCGAGGCCACCGTCTCCAGCGCCGCCTCCCGAATGGACCGCGCGGCTCGCTCGGCGCCGGCGCCGTGGGTTTCCGCCGCGTATCCCAGCAATGCCCCGCAGGCCAGGATCATGGCCAGGGGATTGGCTACGTCTTTGCCCTCCAGGGCCGGGGCGGTTCCGTGGGGGGCCTCGGCCATGGCCACTCGGGTCCGGAACTCGTCATCGAAGGCCAGGAGCACCGACTCGGCACCCGCGATCGACCCGAACATCGGCAGCACGAGGTCGGACAAGCAATCCCCGTCGCGGTTGAGCGTGGGGATGACCAGGGGCACGTCGGCGGCGCCGGAGATGAGGCCCGCGTAGGTGGCATCGATCAGCACGGGCTGGTACGGCACGCTGGGATGGTGGCTCGCCGAGCGGTCCATCTCCTCCTTGAGCATCCCCTCGTAGACCGGAGAAACGGTCCACTTGGGCCCGCCGTAGACCCGGGCGTCCATGCGCTCGGCGGTCCGGAAGGCGAACTCGGACACAGCCCGGCAGGTCGACCGCGTGATTCGCTCGGTGCGTAGGGCGACCTCGCCCGGCGAACCGGGGTCGCCCTCCCGCCATTGCTCGGCCCCATAGGCGTCGTCCACGGCCATTCGCACCACCGCGATGGGATGGTGGACTCCGGCCACCGGGCTGACCCCGGGGAGCCTCCGCCCGGTGCGCACGATGACCTTCCCATCCACCTCCTCGCGCAGGATGCGGTTGGGCGAGCCGACGTCGTCGACGCCCTCGGGCGTTATGGTGGCCGCCTTCAAGCCCAGACGGGCCTCGCGCATCGCCGCCGCGGCGCGGCGAACCACCTCGTTGTCGGTGGTCCGCCGGCTGGCTAACGACAGATCGAAGCGCTCGAGTTCAATCTCCAGCCCCAGCAGCTCCGGATCCAGCACCCGGATCGCCTGAACCAGTAGCTCCTGGCCCGTCTGGTCACCCTCCAGCACCACGATCCGGATCGCCACAGATCGTCAGCCCGCGTCCGCCTTGCGCTCCAGTAAGCCGTCGCCGTGCTCGGACAGCGCCCCAATCACGATCTGGAGATGCTCGTCGAAGTCCACGCCAAGCTCCTCCGCGCCGCGGCGCAACTCATCACGGTCGACCGCAGCGGCAAAGCTCGGCTGCTTGAGCTTCTTCTTGACGGACTTGGGCGCCATGCCCTCCAGCCCGTCCGGGCGCACGTAGGCGCAGGCCAGGATGAACCCTGATAGCTCATCCACGGCGTAGAGCGCCCGCTCCATCGGGGTCTCACGCGGCACGCCCATGAAATCGGCGTGGGAGGCCACGGCCCGCACCAGCTCGGGCGGATAATCCAGGCGTTCGAGCTCGCGGAGGGCGTACCGCGGGTGGCCGTCGTCCAGGTTCGGGTAGCGCTCGTAGTCCAGATCGTGCAGCAGGCCGGTGGCGCCCCACAGCTCCACGTCACCGTCGAACCGGGGCGCGTAGACCCGCATCGCCGCCTCCACGGCGAGCATGTGGCGCCGCAAAGAGGGCGAATCGACCCATTCAGTAAGGAGGTCCCAAGCCTCTTGGCGCGAAACCTTTTCTGGCATGGCGGTTACGGTAGCTGAGCCCTCCGTTCGCCCCTCACCCCCCTCGACCAGGGCGGGACACGGTGCAGTCACGGAGCGGCCGCTGACCCAACCGGGCTCCGGGGAATCCACCCACGGGCGCCACGGACAATCAGCCCTACTAAGAGCTAGTCTGAGGAAGGACATGGAGAAGTTCGTGATTGAGGGCGGCCGGGCGCTCTCAGGAACCATCGTCCCGGCAGGAAACAAGAACGGCGCCTTGCCGATCCTGGCCGCTTGCCTGCTTACGGAGGACGAGGTGATCCTGCGCAACGTCCCCCGGATCCGCGACGTGGAGGCCATGACCCTGCTGCTGGAGGCCCTGGGCGCGCGCGTGGAGTGGCTGGGCCCGGGCGAGGTATCGGTGGACGCCTCGACGGTGGACGAGAAGGCCGAGGTCGACGCCGAACTATCCGAACGGATCCGTGCTTCGTTCCTGCTCGCCGGGCCGCTCCTGGCCCGGTTCGGCCGAGCCTGCATGCCGCCTCCCGGTGGCGACGTCATCGGACGGCGCCGGCTGGATCCCCACCTGGACGCCTTGCGGGCGCTGGGAGCCAGCGTGGAGCACGGCCACTACATCAAGCTCGAGGCCCCGCTGGGCTTGCGGCCCTGTGACTTTCTGATGGACGAGCCCTCGGTGATGGCCACCGAGAACGCGCTGATGGCGGCCGCGCTGACCCGCGGGCCCACGGTGATCCGGAACGCGGCTTCCGAGCCCCACGTCCAGGACCTCGCCCGCATGCTGGTGGCGATGGGCGCAGCGATCGACGGCATCGGCTCGAACGTGATGACGGTCCACGGGACGAGCAGCCTGCGCGGCGTGACCCACAGCGTGGCTCCGGACCACATCGAAATCGGCTCGTTCATGGCGCTGGCCGGCGTGACCGGAGGCGAGCTGGTGGTCAAGGACACGGTGCCTGAGGACCTGCGCATGATCCGCTTGGTGTTCGAGCGGCTGGGGCTGCGCACCGAGGTCCGCGGCTCGGATGTGATCGTGCCCGGCAACCAGAAGCTGGTGATCCGCAACGACGCCGGCGAGTACATGCCCAAGGTGGAGGACGGGCCATGGCCCGCCTTCCCGGCCGACCTGACGTCGATTGCCGTGGCCCTGGCCACCCAGGCGGAGGGCTCGGTGATCGTGCACGAGAAGATGTTCGAGAACCGCCTGTTCTTCTGCGACAAGCTGCAGCTGATGGGCGCTTCGATCACGATCTGCGATCCCCACCGGGCGATCGTGCTGGGGCCGCGCCGCCTCAGCGGGCAGCGAGTTGAGTCTCCGGACATCCGGGCCGGTATGGCCATGCTCATCGCGGCCCTGTGCGCCGACGGCGAAACCGAGATCGGCAACATCCGGCAGATCGATCGCGGCTACGAGCGGATCGATGAGCGCCTGCGGGAGCTGGGCGCGCGAATCGAGCGGGTCGACGACGTCCCCGTTCACGCCTGAGCGGTCCCCTGGTCTGAAACCGGCCATGGTCGACCGCATTCCCAGCGGAACGCGCGATGTGCTGCCCGATGAGATGCGGGAGCTCCGCGCTATGACGGATCGCATCCGCGGCGTATTTGAGCAAGCCGGGTACGGCGAGGTGTACACGCCCGCGCTGGAGTACGAGAGCACGTTCGCGCGGTCGGACGCGGCTCCCGCCCGTCCGGCCTACCGGATGTTCGACGAGCAAGGCAACACGCTGGTCCTACGCTCGGATATGACGATCCCGATCGCTCGGCTCACCGCAACTCGCTACGCGGCCTCCGAGCCGCCGCTGCGCTTCAGCTACTTCGCCCACGCCTACCGCGGGGTGCGCCCGCAACGCGGCCAGCCGCGCGAGTTCTTGCAAGCCGGTGCGGAGCTGATCGGCGCCGCGGCTCCCGAAGGGACGGCCGAGATCCTCGGGCTGCTGTGCGCGGCGCTGGACGCCGCCGGTTTGGAGAGCTACCGCGTGGGCCTGGGCGACGCGTCGCTGTATCCCGAGCTACTGACGGCCTACGGCGTTGAGGGTCCCGCCCGGGAGCGCATCCTTACTCACCTGGTCACGGGCAACTTCGTCGCGCTCGAGGAGGAGATCAGTCAACTGGGCATATCGCGTGCCGACGCCGAGCTGCTGCTGAAAGTGCCAAGTCGCAGGGGCGGCCCGGAGATCCTGGCCGACCTTTCGGGGCCGCTGGAGGAGGCAGTCACCGGAATGCGTGACGTGCACTCGCGGCTGGCGCCCGACGCCGCCGCACGGATCATCTTCGACCTGGGACTGGTGCGCAGTCTGGGCTACTACACCGGCGCGGTGTTCCAGGTGTACGACCCGGCCTACGGCGTCCCCATCGGTAGGGGGGGCCGGTACGACGAGCTCCTGGCGGGGTTCGGGCGGCCGCTGCCGGCCGTAGGGTTCGCGCTCAACGTGGAGCGGGTGCACATCGCGCTGACCGGCGAGGAACGCGGACGGCGAGGCGCCCAGTGACCGAGCTGAGGATCGCTGTCCCGCGCGGAACGCTGTTCGCCGACACACTGGATCTCCTGGATCGGCTGGGCCTGGGTACGAGCGAGGTCCGCCAGAACGATCGCAAGCTTCTGTTCGAGGAGGCGGGCATCGTGACGATGCGACCTTCCGACGTCCCCACGTACGTGGAGGCCGGGGCCGCCGACATCGGTATCACCGGCAAGGACGTCCTGATGGAGCAGTCCGAGCGGGAGGTGTATGAGCTGGTAGACCTGGGCTATGGCCGCTGCACGATGGTCGTGGCCTCGGTGGCGGGCGAGGACCGGGCGGCGGAGGCGCTGCGGCGGCTGGGCGTGGTCCGGATCGCTACCAAGTACCCGCGGGTGGCAGCTCGCCACTTCGTGGAAACCGGCCGCCAGGCCGAGATCGTCGAGGTCAAGGGGTCGGTCGAGCTGGCGCCGCTGACCGGCCTGGCCGAGGCAATCGTCGACCTCACGGCTACCGGAACCACCCTGCGGGAGAACGGACTG
>DASZGO010000262.1:0-4140 GCA_035938755.1 Solirubrobacteraceae bacterium
CGGCGCGTCCCGGGCCAGCGCCCAGGCCGCCGCCGAGCTACTCGGGCTGGTGTAGCGCCTCCGATGCGAGCTACGGACCCCTGCACGCCGCTCTGGCGGGCCAGCAGTCTCGTCGTGCTCACCCTGCGGGGCAACCAGGTCGCCGTGGCAGCCAACGTTTGCCCCTTCTGGCGCCGGGCGAGCCAACTGGCCAATCACTTCTTGAACGCTGCTCCGGGCGTCAGTAACCTTTCGCCCATGGCTCGTCGTCCAGTTGATCTCGCAGAGAAGTTCTCGCTGTTCTCGGAGCACTGGTCGCCCAAGGTGGTGGCGCGGCTCAACGACTACGAGATCAAGGTCGTGAAGGTCCAGGGGGAATTCGTGTGGCACACCCACGAGGACACCGATGAGCTCTTCCTGGTCACCAGCGGTGAGTTGACGATCCGGATGCACGACGGAGACGTGGTTCTCGGACCCGGTCAACTGTTGGTCGTTCCTCGCGGTGTCGAGCACTGTCCCGTCGCTGACGGAGAGGTGCAGGCGATCCTCATGGAACCGAGCGGAGTGATCAACACGGGTGATGCCGGAGGTCCCCTCACCGCTGCGCACGACGATTCATTGGCCTAGGGCCCGCCGCCAGGTAACCACCGGCGGCACCGGGGGCTACTGCGGCGCGCAGCCGATCAGGGCGGCCAGGCTGGCCAGGGCCTGCGGGCGGACCCGGTAGTAGACCCACACGCCGCGCTTGTCCCGGTCCAAAAGCCCGGCCTCGTGCAGCACCTTCATGTGATGGGAGATCGTCGGCTGCGACAGGTCGAACGCCTCGTTCAGGTCGCACACGCACGCCTCCCCGCCCGCGCGGGAGGCGACCAGAGACATCAGCCGCAGCCGCACCGGGTCAGCCAGCGCCTTCAGCAGCGGCACGACCTGCTCGGCCTGCGCCATGGTCAGCGGCTCGGCGGACAGCGGAGCGCAGCAGGCGGCCGTCTCCGCCGGGGTGAGCACCGTCAGGGAATTAGACACACATCTATATTGACAGAAGCCGATGTCTTGTGGCAAGCTCGCTCACAGGCAAGACATAGACAGAGATCAATGTCCTTCGGAGGTCGCCATGTCCCGGGTACAGCTCGCTCTGAACGTCAACGACATTGACGAGGCCGTCAGCTTCTACACCAAGCTGTTCGGCACCGAGCCCGCCAAGCGCCGGCCCGGCTACGCCAACTTCGCCATCACCCGGCCGCCGCTCAAGCTCGTCCTGCTGGAGAACCCCGGCCAGGGCGGTACCCTGAACCACCTCGGCGTGGAAGTCGACAGCACCGACGCCGTGGACGCCGAGCAGGCCCGGCTCGCCGAGGCCGGCCTGGCCGCCGTAGACGAGCGCGACACCACCTGCTGCTACGCCCGCCAGGACAAGTTCTGGGTCACCGGCACCCCCAGCGGCGAGCGGTGGGAAATCTACACCGTCCTGGCCGACAGCCAGACATTCTGGGGCCAAGACGGCAGCCAGAGCTGGGACGCAGTCGAAACCGAACTCGACGAGGCCCCCGGTACGGGCACGGGAGCGCAGTCCGCGCAGTGCTGCGGCGGGCCGCAGGCACTCGGAGCCCCGCTCGCGGAGGCCCCGGCCAGCGTCGCGTCCGGTGCCGGGTCCGGAACCGCATCCGGCGCCGCGGCTGGCCAGCGCTAGCTGGGCGGAGGCGGAGGCGGGGGCAGCGACGGGACCAGGTCGGTCAGCAGGTTCTTGTTGAAGACCATGATCGTGTAGCGGCTGAAGTAGTAGGTGTGCACCGGCTTCCCGAACGAGACCCGTATCTCCCAGAGCGCGATCGGGTCGATCGGGATGGGCGGGTTGATCAGGACGACGAAGTTCGCGTAATGGAGGGTGGGGTCATACCAGGACTTGTTGAACTCGTAGGGCCCGCCGGCCACGTAGTTGCCTTCCCAGCTCACTGGGCGCACGTCTACGGTCTCGCCGCTGGCCAGCGTGGTGGTGTTGGATATCCCGTAGCTGCTCAGGCCGTAGGTCAGATGGTTGGCGGCAAGCCAGTCCGCGAGATTCTGGGTGACCGCCGGGATGCTCGGCTGCGTGACCGTGTAGCCGAGCGCCGCCAGGTAGCAGGCTAGGGCCACGCTCAGGGCCGGCACCAGCCGGGCCTTCATGAGCCGGCCGCCCAGCATCCGGGCGGCCAGCACCGCGCCCATCGGCAGGACCGGCGCTATCTCGCGCGCGCTCCAGTAGGTGGTGGGCGTGGTGCTCAGCATGTAGGCGGCCAAGTTGACCAGGATGCCCAGGGTCAGGATCTGGGCGATCCGGTCCTCGCAGCTGAAGAAGCGCCGGATGACCAGCCACAGGCCCCATGCGGCCAGCGCCAGGCCGACCACGTGCAGCAGCGCGATGGCCGCGGCCAGTCCGATCGACGTCATGCCGAACACGTCGGCGCCGTACAGCCCGCAGATGCTCTGCACGAGCAGCCACAGGTGCGAGGACATGTCGGTGACCGGGGCCACGCCCCCCGGGACGGGTAGCACGGTGTAGCCGCCATGCGCGGAGATCTCCCTGACCACGATCCGGGAGATCTCCGCCCCCGCGGCCGCCGCCACCACGAGCGAGACGTCGAACCACCCGAGACGCCACCCCTCACGGCGCTGGACCAGGATCTGGTAGGCGCGCACGGCGGAGACCGCGGCCAGCGGGGCCACGGCGATGAGCAGGAGCAGCTGGTCGGCGACCGCGCCCCAGGCCAGCATCAAGGCGATTATGGGCGGCACGTACCAGCTTCTTGGGGCACGATCGAGGACTAGCCAGGTCAGCAGCAGCGGCACCGAGCTGCCGGTGTGGTCGGGCTGGAAGACCAGGATGAACACGCCCGCGCCGAGCTGGGGCGCGACCATGATCCCGGAGGCGATGAACAGGCGGACCATGCCCTCGCGGCCCTTGGCCTGGCCCCGGCCCAGCAGCCCCCCGGTCAGCACCACCAGGGTGTAGGTGATCGCGGCGGAGGCGTGCAGCACGTCGGCGTTCAGCCCGCGGACCGCCTCCACGATCATGTACTCGGGCAGCTCGGTGGTGTAGAACGTCACGTCGGTGGCCGTCCAGCCATGCAGCGACGGGTTACCGTGCAGCATGTCCCAGGCCTGCAGCGCGATGGAGGCGCCGTCGGAGGTGACCTCCTCGGTCCGTGACACGGCCAGGTAGCACAGGTACAGGACGACACCAGCGGCGGCCAGGCCGACTGGCCAAGCCACCAGGATCGCCCGCCGGAGCCAGGGCCCGCTCAGCCGGGGCCACTTGAACCGGGGCCGCTCAAGCTGCGGCCGCTTGAGCCGCGGTCGCTTCAGCTGCGGTTCTTCGAGCCGCGGTCCGGTGAACTGGGCTCGGTTGAGCGGCGGTCCCTCGAACGCCGGCCTCTCGAGCTGCGGCCGGTTGGCCTGCTCGAGCGCATGGCCATGGCCGTTGCTTCCGTTGGAGCCGTTGCTCTCGTTGGCGTCGGTGTCGGCGTCCTGGGCGGGCTCAGCGGACGCGCCGGGGAGCGGGTTCCCGGCGCCAGCGCGCGCCCGGGCGACGGCGAGCGGGTTGGTGCCCGACTCGTCTTCGGATGGCGTGTGCATACTCCCCCAGGCCAATTCGTGGGTTCCCGAGTGAGCCTAGTACGGAGCCGGGACTCGGCGCGGCCCTGAGCCGGAACGCCAATGCGAGAAAATCAGTGGGGAACGTGCATAATGGCGGTCATGCGACTGTCAGCCCGGGCCGACTACGCACTACGCGCTGTCATCGAACTCGCCGCGGCGGGCCCCGGTCACGTCACCGCCGATCAGCTCGCCCGCGCTCAGCAGATACCGGGCAAGTTCCTGGAGACGATCCTGACCCAGCTGCGACGGGCCGGGCTCATCCGCAGCCAGCGCGGACCGGACGGCGGTTTCTGGCTGGCCCGTCCCGCGGCGGAGATCTCCCTGGCCGACATCATCCGGGTCATCGACGGCCAGCTGCTGGGCGTGCGCGGTGAGCGGCCGGAGAACATCACCTATCCGGGCGTGGCCGAACCCCTGCAGCAGGTCTGGATCGCGCTGCGGGCCAACGAGCGCGCCGTCCTCGAGACGGTCACACTGGCCGACATCGTGTCGGGCAACCTGCCCGACATGGTGCGGCACCTGACGGAGAAC
>DASZGO010000263.1:0-15824 GCA_035938755.1 Solirubrobacteraceae bacterium
CATCTTGGATACCGCCCTGGACACGCTGGAAGCCGCGACGGAGACGGCGCTAGGGACGCTGGAGGAGGCCGGCGAGGGCGCGGCCGAGGCGACGGACACGGCGGTGGAGGCGGTGACGGAGCCCGTGGCGGAGGTGGCCACCACCGCCTCAGAGCCCGTCCAGGCCGTCGCAGAGGAGGCGAAGCCGGAGCGGACTCCGCACCGTCCCCACCCCTTGCACCGTCCCATCCGCCTGTTCGGTCGGGGGTGAGGTAGGTGGCCAGGTACGCTGACGAGAACGCCAGACGCGCCTATTACGTCAAAAAGTACGGGGAAGTGGAGGGGGAGCGCCGGTACCGGAAGGCCGGCGCTCCCAAGCCCCCCCTTGCCGAGGACGCCCCGCTCGAGCAACCCCAGGGCTCCCTCCTGGAGCAGCTCACCGAGAAACGCCCGAGACGGCGAGTCCCGAAGCCCTCGCGGAACGAGCTCATCCTCCAGGTCGGGACGGGGATCGCCCTCCTTGACCAGGCGACCATGTGGGTCTACCCGCCATGGCGGGAGGAATCCCTCAGCCATGAGGAGATCGGCCGCCTGGCCGACGCCCTGGCCGACGAGATCCTCAACTCCGAGAAGTTGACCGCCTGGGTTCAGAAGGCGGCAAAGAATTCCGTCCACATGAAGCTCGGCCTGGTGATCGCAGGGATCGCCCTGCCGAGGATGCAGCGTCGCGGGATGATCCCGGCGGGGATGATGCCCGCCGATGCGAACGGGAATTCCCCCTACCCGGAGGGAGCCCCCGACGGCTCACAGCTACAGGAGGGCTCCCTCCCTCAGTACGACCCGGCCGCGGACATGTACGCCCGGATGCCAGGCGAGGCGAGCGCGTGAGTGGCCGCATCCCCTTCCGGTTCGCCACCATCCCGCGCGGCGAGGCTGGTTACGCCGTTCCTGTGGAACCCCGGCCAACACATGGCCATCATCGGAATGACCGATTCGGGGAAGTCCACCCTGATCAGCCGGCTGACCGAGGACCGCGCATACCTCCTGGTGCTGCGCACCAAGCTGGACTCGGTGAAGTGGCCGAACACCCGCGTCATCACGAAGGCGACCCAGCTCGATGACCCGCGTATCAACCGCTGCGAGCTCCGTCCCGCCTTCGAGCGTCAGCAGGTCGAGTTCGCCCACGCGCTGGACAAGGTGTGGAAGATGGGCGCGTTCACGGTCGTCGTGGATGAGACGCACATGGTGGATGGCGAGCTGGGCTTACGACCTCTTCTCAATCGCCTACTACAGCAGGGCCGCGACCCGGGCCGCATTAGTATGGTCTGTGGTATGCAGCGACCGTCCACGGTCACTCGCTTTGCCATCGGTGAGGCCAGCCACGTCATCTCCTTCGGGCTCGAGGGACGTGACGTGACCATCCTCGAGCAGGCGACCAACAAGCGCATGGGCGAGGTGGTGGAGAACCTGCCCGACCATCACTTCGCCTGGATGAGCCGCAAGCAGCGCAAGGCGCTCTGGACTGGCCGGCTCAACCTGAAGTCGGGCCAGCTCATCGGGAGGTCCCTGTGAAGTCCCATTTTCACGCGACGGTCGATAGCGTGCTGCTCTACGGAGTGAGCGCCATCATCGTCATCAACCTGACGCGCATCATCGCGGCCAAGCTCGGCGCCATGCCCGGGGTGCTCGGCACCATCGGGCAGAACGCCGGAGCTCTGGTCCACTTCGGGAGCTGAGGAGGAATCATGGCCCAGCAGACGACCCCGTCGGTCCAGCTACAGACCCCGGCTGTCAACACGCCGAGCAAGACGCGCGTCCCGTTCCGGGCCGCGACGCTCGAGCGCGTGGACATCCTGGCGGGCGAGTCGCAGGCCATGACGGCATCCACCCAGCGCATCGAGCGCACCCTGGAGGGTGCCGGGTACATCTTCGGGCTCTGGCTCGACGTCAACGCGACGGCGGCCACGTCGACCGCGGCGTCGGTCCCCGCCTACGCCGAGGACGCGCCCTTCAACGTCCTGGACTCGGTGATCTTCCGCGACGTCAACGGCGAAATCTGCAACCTCCAGGGCTTCAACGTCTGGGTTGCAGACTGCATCAACGGCTACGCAAAGAACATCCCCTCGTTCGGCAACGCGTCGGGCGCAGCCCTGCCCTCGGCGACCGGCACCGGCGGCGTGGGCACCACCGCCTCCCAGGACGGCAACATCGTCCTGAATGTCGGCTCGGTGGGGCTGTCCTCCACCGGCGCGTCGGCGGGCGGCAACTTCCGCTTCCCGCTCCGGGTGCCGGTGGCGACGAACCGCAGAGATCTCCTCGGCATCCTGGCCAACCAGGACCGCGCCCAGAAATATTCCTTGCGTACTGACATCGCGGCGAGCGGCGCCGTGTTCTCCACCGCGCCGTCGTCGCTTCCCACCGTGGCCATCAACAAGTTTTATGAGCAGTACTCAGTGCCGCTCCCGACCGCGCCCGATGGGTCGCCGCAGGATATGTTCCCGGCCCACTTCGGTTCGGTCATGTTCCACACGCAGACCGTCTCAGAGTCGGCACCGTCGAACGGCTCCACCGTCAACCACTACGTGAGACGGATCGGCAATACGGTCCGCTGGTTCGGTCTGCTCTTCCGCTCGGCGACCGCCTCCACCTCGACCCCGATCCGCGGCAACGCCGACGCGAACCCGCCGTCCCTGCTTCGCCTCAAGCTCGGCGAGGACTCCGTCTTCTCCGAGACGTGGAACTACCGCCGCGGGCTGATGTTCGAGCGCTACGGCTTCGACATGGCGCGCGGCTTGGCGGTGTGGGACTTCATTCACGACTTCGGGCCGTTCAGCGGCTTTGAGCTCGGGGACGACCTGGTCCACAGCCAGGCTCTCGTCAACGCGCAGTTCCAGATCACGTATCCGAGCACGGCGTCCACCTGGCAGGTAGGCTCGACCCTGAGCCTTTTGACTAGCGACCTGATCTTCTCCGAGCCGCAGGTCGCTTCGGTACGCTGAGTAGAAGATAGTGCTTCTCAACTCCACACTCGCATCGGGGCTTGGCCGACCGGATCTCGCGTACAACGCGCAGTCCCAGGCGGCCGTGTCCACGCTCACGCCCCCGACGGCGGGGTGGATGAGCGCGGGGTCCGAGGCGTCGATCGGCGGCTTCGGCAACATGGACGGGCGGGGCCCGACCATCTCTCTGTTCGTCCTGACCGCCGGCCTGGTGGTCTATGTCTTCTGGTTGCGTAAGCATCTCGCGTGAGGTTTAGGGCTGTGAACATGAAGTACCTGCTCGGCGGCCTGGTGATCGGCGCCGCCGCGGCCTGGTTCATGCATCAGAGGAGCGGTGGGTGATGGATCTGCAAGACGGCATCGTTCTGTTCGTCGGGATCGCGCTCGGCTGGTATGTCGTCGCGCACTACGCCAAGTCCGGGAAGATGGTCTGAGATGAAAATCAACGAGCTCGTCAGCGTGGCCGTGGCCATCATCGTGCTGGCCGGGCTCGGCGTGGCCGTCGCGTCGGGCAGTCAGACCGCCTCCGTGCTCAACGCTGGCGCCAGCGGATTCAGCAACGTCATCAAGGCCGCGGCCTACGGGCGCTAATGTCATGAAGAATGACACCCCACTTATCACTATCACCAAGCCGGAATGGTTCGCCAAGCTCCAGGCGGGAGGGCCCCTCCCGCCGGAGCCGAGCGAGGGATGGGGCCGGTGGTGGGAGGATTCGAGCGGGTACATCTGGCTGGTCATCGTGGCCGGCGCGGTGACGCTCGCCTTCCACCTCATCGGCGAGTACACCGGGGCCAAGCTCCGTCAGCAGGGCGCCTGATGTCCTACCAGTGCTTTAGACCATCGAGATCACCCTATGGCATCCGTGAGCCCGCGGTGAAGCCCCCGATCATCCCGGGCAAGCCGAACTGGATGCAGAGCCTTCTCCATCTCCGCTCGGTCATGTTCCCGAACCGGGCGGAGCTGGATCAGGCGCGCTACATCGCCACGTCGAACGCGGCCCAGACTCAGGCGAGCGGGGACACCTATGAGACCAAGCTCCGGGCGGACTGGCAGGGCGGCCGGCGCTCGGATGAGATCACCGATCTCCACGCGCTCTCCACGGGCCTGCGGTTCCCCTGGCCCCAGGGGACGGACTTCGGCCCCCCCACGGATCAGCAGCGGTGGCGTGACTTCGCGTGGCGTCCACCTCAGGGGATGCGGCCGGTGTACAAGCCGGGCGCCGCGCCGTACGGGGCGCTGAAGAGCTCGACTCCGGGCGCGGCCTTCGACCCCGCCGCCGCGTCGGGAGGGACACCCCGAGACGACTTCGTGCCGATCGGCGGGCGTCAGCAGATGTTCCGCTTCACCGGCAAGGACGTTGTGCGCACGGTCCCGTCGGACCCGTCTCTCGGCTACGGCCTCGACTACGGTCCGGCGCCGTGGCGGGTGCCCTGTATGCGCAAGAGTGGGCTCTCGCTGATGGCGGGCCCTCACCAGTTCGGGAATCAGCAGCAGTACAGCGGCGTGGTCGGGGGCTCGGGGGCTCGAGGTTCGATCCTCATCGCGCCGCCCGTCTGGGGTGACGTCACCCGTGGGAGCCGCGGGATCAGCGGTATCCTCCAACGCGTCCAGGGGCCGGGCCGCTCCAACGTGCCCGGCGTGTTCGTTCCATCCGAGGTGAGGTGAGATATGCCCGAGTGTGAGATCTGCGGCGTGAGCAGTGCGGACGAGCACGTCATGCTGAGGCACATGGAGACCCATGGCGTGGTCGCCGAGGATGCTCCCCCGACGGTAGAGACACCCACCCTCTCTGAGCCGCCGGAGTCCGAGGGGACTCCGGCGGTGCACGCGCCGGACGAGGCCGTCCCGCCGACGTGGCACCCGGCGCAGGATACGAGCGGGATCGAATGATCCTGGTGAGCACCAGCCTGCCCAACCTCTCGCCGCAACGGATCACCCAGATCCAGGCGCAGCGGACCGGAGCATGGGCGCGGAACAACGGGTGGGCGAACGCCCCGAGCGGGGGAGCACCCCTGCCCGGCGTGACCCTCCAGAAGATCCCGGTCTACAAGACGACCGGCTACGGGAGTGGATGAGATGGGTGGCTCCGGCGGCCTCCAGGGTGACAACCAGAACGCCAACGCGCTCGGTTTCTACATCGAGCCGAGCGGGGCGGCCGGCAAGGCGCCGGTCCCGACGGTCCCGGCGGCATACCCGAACATCGGAGGCTGACATGCCGGACGAGCCGGGGGAGGCCACACCCAGCCGGGGCGGTGGGAACCCGCTCACACGGAAATTGGGGCCGATCCCCGTCTGGGGCTGGATCGCGGCCGTGGGGGTGGGCGTGGCGGTGTTCGTCATCCGCAAGAAGGCACAGACGGCCGCCTCAGCGGCTACCGCGGCTCCTACGGCCCCCACAGCGGCTCCTGGGACCACAGCTGGGGCATCGGGCTACTCGTCCGGCCAGAACCTCGGAGGCTACGACTCGGCGAGCGCCGACTCCATGCTCCAGCACTTCCAGGACCAGCTCACCGCCGTCCAGTCCGGGGTGCAGCTCAACCCGACCGGCGTCGGCCAGGTGCAGGGGGTGGTGTCCACCACAGCCCCACCGCCCGCTCAGGCGCCGACCGCCACGGCGCCTGTGCAGGCGGCCAACCCCATCGCGGCCGCCATCGAGTCGCAGTATCAGACCCAGCTCGGCCGGGCCAGTGACCCGGCGGGGTTGGCGTTCTGGGAGTCGCAGTACCAGGCCAACCCGGCGCAGGAGCAAGCGGCGTTCGCGGCCGCCGCCGCCAAGGAGAGGGGGACCCCCCGCTGATGCCGAACAGGCGTGACGATCCCGAGGGACCGAACGAGCTCGCCCCGACCCTCCTTGACCGCTTGACACGGCGGAACGGAACGGGTATAGGGCCCAACCGGGGGAAGGAGCAGACCACCACCGACCGCAAGCCCATCGGCGGGCAGCATGAGATGCGCACCGCCGATCAGCCGGTGGTCATGCAGGATTTCGCCCGCGTCTCGACGCCTGGGGGGTTCACCGGGCCGCGGGGGAAGTACGACCCGAACTATCCGGGGCTGAAGGAGCACCAGGCCGCCGGGGTGCCGCCGGTGCTCGCCCCCTATGAGCCCTATAAGCAGATCCCGAAGGATTCAGGCATCCCGCCGGTGCCTCACCAGGTCGAACGCTACGGCGACGTCTCGGCCGGGGTGAACACGGGCCGGCTCCTGGATCGCTCCGCCGGCTTCCCCTGGCACACCCTCCAGATCGACAATTACTCGAGGATCTGGCTGTACGTGCCCGCGGCGAACCGCTACATCCCGCCGTTCGTCTTCGGCATCCAGTTCCCCATCTTCCCCGCCTCGACGAAAGTGGAGATCGACGCCGCCGCACCCCCGAACTTCACCCAGCCCGCCGCAGGAGCGGGGGACATCTTCTCCGTCACCTGCTACGAGGCCATGATGGAGTACTCGCCGGGACTTCCGGTGCAGAGCCAGGGTGGGGCACCATCCGGGGCGGTGACCGGGATGCTGGTGATCGGAGCGGACACGGCGCAGGACGGTGACGCGAATCCGACGGACGCGATCGACACCATTGACTTCAATATGGTGTTTAATACTATCACAGGAAATACCTGGGATAGAATGCGTGAAGTAGGCATTGCTAATGGCATTGCGGCTTCTGGGTCTGGAATTGTTGGTACAGGTGTATATGTCATTGGCGGTGGAAACAGCTACTCCCCATTAGGAGGAGCGTCCTTCTCAGCAGATGGTAGCTCCGGGGCGCAAATGCTAGGTGCAGCCGCATGGGCATTCAACGGTGCGGCGTTTGATCGTACACGAAACGCATCCGCCGCGAATCAGGTCCTCGCGCCCGTCAAGGGCGTTCAACTCGTCACGGGCCCCGGTGGCTTCGCCGTCCAGAATCAGCCCGCGGCGAACACGCAGGCAACGGTCACCCAGGCCGCCGGAGCGGCGGGGGTGCGTCACGTCTGCACCTCCATCAGCGCCGCGATCACCGCAGGGGCGAGCGCCGGCACGGTGGTGTTCGTCAACCTGCGCGACGGTGCATCCGGTGCGGGGACCATCCTGTGGTCCATCGCCCTCGACGCACCGGCCAATGGGTCGGATACCGTGACCATCTCCGGCCTCAACATCGTCGGCACCGCCGCCACTGCCATGACGCTGGAATTCTCCGCGGCGGGTGGTATCACCACGAACGAGACTGTGGCCCTCACCGGATACGACGTGGTCTGATGATCGTCGGCATCATCCGCAACGGTGAGTACGTCCGGGTGGAGCAGGAGCGCGGCGCCCCGGTGAAGGATCTGTCCCGCGACTATTACAAGGGCGTGAAGCCCTCCGACCTGGGGCGCCTGGATGAGCGTCAGCTCTACGTGGCCAGCGACCGCCTCCATGAGAGCGTGGTGAACGAGGTGGGCACCCGGGAGGAGCGGGCCAACGCCGCGGAGGCGCTTCACGCCTGCTACCGTGAGCGCTACCGACGGAGGGCCACCATCCGATGATCGACAGCCAGCCGGAGAAGGTCCTCAGCCGCTCCGTCACCCGGGAGTCCATCATCCTCCCGACGCAGAGCCGGGTCATGCGCTCACCGGAGTGGGAGGCGTACTGCCTGGTCAGTGCGAGCGACCCCGCGGACCAGGCGTGGGAGCCGGAGTGGGAGGAAGTCTCCCGCCTGCTCCACGCTCTGCCGGACACCGCGACTCGGGTCAGCATCGTTTTCGAGCGTCATGGCTGAGCTCATCCTCCCCCTGCGCACCGAGCTACCGGAGGAGATCCTCGAACGGCAGGACGAGGTGCAGCCCATCTGCGTGGCGGTACCGCTGTACAACTGGGTCAGCTCGATGTTCTTCGCCAATTTCGTGCGCATGCACCGGGTGGAGGAGACCCCGGTCTGCACGGTCGTCGGCGTGTACCTGGAGCAGGCCATGCGTCTGCTCACAAAGCAAGCCCTCGCCATCCCGGGATGGAAGCGCCTGGTCATCGTCGAGGGTGACATGGTCATGCCTGAGGACGCGCTGATCCGCCACGCCCTGCACACTGACGCGGTCGTCGGCAGTCTGTACTTCCAGCACCGGCTCCCCCATCAGGCCAACGTCATGCTGGAGCATCCGACCGAGGGCGTGGACAAGTGCGCGCACCTCCTGCCGACCGGCATCAAGTACATGCTGGACAACCCGGCCCTCTACAAGGTGAGCATCGTGGGCATGGGGTGCACGTCCATCCGCCGCGACGTGCTCGAGGACTGGGACCATGAGCGGTGGGGCCCGATCTGGCGTAACGGCTTCCAGGAGAGCGCGAAGGACGACGAGTTCACGGGCGGGCAGATCAGCCACGACGTGCGCTTCTGTCAGCAGGTGGTGCGGCAGGGGCACTCCGTCTGGCTGGACTCGTCCATCGTCTGCGACCAGCTCACCGAGGGCAACATCGGCGCCCGCCATTACCTTGCTGCGCACGCTCAGGAGCTCGGGCTGATCCCCGAGCACCTGCGTCGGGCGTCCTCCCCCATCGTCCTCCCGAACCGGGCCGCGCGCAGGCAACATGCGCGGGCTCGGGCCACATGAGCGATTCGCGCATGTTGAATGGGCGCTCCGGCTACAAGCCCGCCTGGTCCCTGACCAGCATGGACATCGAGCGCATGCTCGCCGTGTTCGCCCGGACCGTCGCGAAGGCCATGGTGGAGGAGATGCGGCGGGAGGGACTGGTGCTCACCGAGCGGAAGCCCTGATGGCCGCGAACGTCCAGGCGTACCCCTTGAGCGGATACACCCCCGGCCAGTGCACCGCCTACGTGGCCTCCCTCGCTCCGTGGGTGCTCCAGTACGGCAACCTCGGCAACGCGAACACGTGGGCCAGCCGGGCGATGGCGTCGGGAGCCAAGCTCTCGAGCACCCCCTACCCGGGCGCGGTAGCCGTGTGGGGCGCGAACCAGGGCGGGGCGTTCTCCGACGGCCACGTCGCCCTGGTGACCGGGGTGCAGTCCAACGGGCTCCCGACCGTCTCGGAGATGAACTGGACGTCGGGGCCCTTCAGGGCCGACACCCGCGCCGTCCCGGCGAGCTCGGCATCCGGCATCGTCGGCTACATCCTCCCCCCCAACACGGCGATGGCGACCAGCTCGGTGCAGAATGCCACCGCGGCGACCGGGGGGGCGCTTCCCTCCTCGTCGGCCGTGGCCGGCAAGACGAGCGGTGGTTGGAGCGTCGGCCCCTTCCAGGTGCTCTCGGGTCACGCCCTGGTGCGCATCGGCTACACCCTCGCCGGCCTGGGGCTGATCGGCTTCGGCGTCTGGGTGCTCTTCCGCAAGGAGGTGGACGGCGCCGTCAGGGGCGTGGTGGGCGCTGTCCCGAAGGTGGTCCCGGCATGAGCATCAACCCCGGCGCCATGGGCGCGCCCCTCCAGATCGACACCGCGGGCGCAACCCCGACCCCGGCGCAGACGGTGCCCGGCAACGTCGCCGGCACCGGACCGCAGAGCACGGGCTCGGGCATCCTGCCCGCGGCGAAGTGGCTGGCCGCGTTCGTGGTCATGGCGGGCGGCCTGCTCCTGATCGCGGACAGCCCGAAGTATGGGGACATCGCCGCGGCCCTCGCCGCGGTCATCGCCGTCGGCGCGTTCACCTGGCAGTATCAGGCGGTCTTCCAGGAGATCGACAAGCTGTTCGGGACCAGCCTGGCACCGGGCTTCCAGGCGTGAAGTTCCTCGGACTCTTCGCGATTGTGCTCGGCGGCCTCCTTGTGTTTTGGGTGAACACGCAGTGAACAACGGGGTGATCGCCGGCGTCGCCGTGGTGGGCGTGGTGGGGCTGCTCTCGCAGGGCTACCTCAGCCAGTTGAAGCAGCACATCAAGGACGCGCTGGGCGGCAACCCCGGGACCACGGGGATCGACAACACCCTGAGCATCGGCGGCAACCCGTCGAACCTGGGGACGTCCGGCGCGCCCCAGCTCCCCGGGGTGAATCAGAACCCGTGGCTCAGCAGCACGGCGGCGGGCATGCCGGGAGCTGCGCCTCAACCCTCCACCACCGGCCAGCCCACTCTGTTCAGCCCGGGCACGCTCACGCTTGACCTGGGATCGAAGGGACTGGGCATCGTGGAGATCCCTGACAACACAAGCAGCGACACCATCGTGGTCGGGGGCCAGTACATCACGGGATGGCGGCAATATCTGATCAGCCCGCTGATCCCCGGATCGCGCGCACTGAGGCCAAGCTGATGCCACAGGGAAACAACCTGATCTGGGCGGTGGTGGGCATCCTCCTGATCATCGTCCTCCTGATCTATCTCTTCACCCACGTGCACTCGGGCGCATGAGCACCATCCCCACCGGCGGCATCGCAGGGCACATCACTGCCGACGGTCGGGGCATGCCGCCCACCGCGCTCAGCGAGCTCGAGACACTCGCCCTCGAGCGCCGCGCCACCGGCGGCCTGGTCCTCGAGCTCGGCGCGGAGATGGGCTACTCGACGCTGGTCATGGCCCGCGTCGCGCGGATGGTCGTCTCGGTGGACTGGCACCGCGGCTATGCCGGATGGAACGCCCACAACGACACCTCGCTGACCTTCCTGTACAACATCAAGGAGCTGCGCGACAAGGTCATCCCCATGATCGGTCGTTTCGAGGACGTGCTTCCGCTGCTCATGCCCGCCTCCTTCGACTTCATCTTCCTGGACGGCGGCCACGATGAGCTCGGCATCATCTTCTGCATCGAGCACTGTCGGCGCCTGGTGAAGCCGGGCGGGATGGTGGCCACCCACGACTATGGCCACCCGCTGTGCGCGGAGAAGGCGGTCCTCGACGGGCTGGGCATCCGGCCGCTTGACCCGGTGATCGGGAGCCTCGCCCTACTCGGCGACCTGCGCTAGCGGTGGAGACGACACTCACCACCCAGGCAGGAACGGACCTGAGTTCGCAGCTTGGGTTCACCGCCCATACGGTGGTCATAGACAACATCACGAACGCGTGGGCGACCGTCCCAGCCACCGGCCGCCAGATCGCTCCCTGGCAGCACTCCGTGGTGGTGGCGATCCCGGGCACGCAACGGGCGGACGTCCGCTGGCAGACCCCTCCCGGGATTCTGAAGGCGGCATACGACACCACTCAGCAGCTCATCGCCACCTACAGCAGCGATCAGTTGCCGAGCTCGCTCGGTCAGCCCACCCAGCAACCCGGCAACGCGGGCATCTTGCTGGGCACCTTCCCGGCGACGGGGGCGAGCACCACCAGTCAGCAGTTCCCCATTCCCCAGGGCGTCGATGCGCTGTTCGTGATGATCGACTCGGCGAGCGGCTGGCCGGCCGGGACGCAGGTGATCGTGGCGGACCCGACGCTCACCCGCATCTACGGCGATTTCACCCCGCTGATCGTGGCCCCAGAGGGGACGGGCTGGCTCCTCTTCCCGGTGGAGCCGTCGATTGATCCCAACGTGGTGGTGATCGTGAAGACGACCGGGGGGCCGTTCACCATCCGCGTACTGGCCATCACCCACCCGGCGCTGATGCTCGCCACCATCCTCGGCAATGAGCTTCCGCTGACCATCGTCGGCCCGGGTGGTGGTGCCAACATCGGCCAGCCCATCAACACGTACGGGTCGGGTCAGCCTCCGACGAACGAGGCGATCGCCACCCATGCCACGGCTACCATCCCCCTGGTCGCAACCCCGGGATTGTCGTGGCACATCTCCTGGATCAGCGCGGGCTACACCGCGCCCAGCTCGCAGGCATCAGCCATCCAGGTCATCACGGCAGGAATAACCCCCTTCGACGCCCGCATCCCGACCGCGTCGATGGGCCCGTTCTTCTTCCCCTTCCCGGACGGAGGGATCAACATCGGCGTCAACACTGCGGCTACCGTGTCGCTCCTGGACGGTGGGGCCGGGATCATCGGGACCATCCAGGTCGGCGCCGTGCTGCTCCCCTACTGACATGCACGTCAGTAACGAGGTGCTCGCCGCGCTCATCGGATTGGTCGGGACCGTCCTGTCGATCCTCGCCGGCCGCCTCCCGAAGGCCATAGAGAAGCGGATCAGGGGCCTGGTCAACGGTAAGAAGAGTAGGGCGCTGGAGGAGATCGACCGCCTGTATGAGGAGCGTCAGCGCAAGGGGCTCCCACTTCGCCGCACGGTGGATCGGATCGTGGAGGAGGAGCAGCATGAGTGACTGTCGCTTCTACTCTTTGGCCTTCCTCCTCTCGATAGGAGACCACGCACTCCACAGAGATGGCAGAGCCCTTCGGGCACCGGAGGTACGGCGAGTGCGTGAAGTAGCATGAGTGCATGTCAATGGTACAACCCCGGGCAGTGCACCCGCTTCTGTTGCGACCAATGGACCGATCCGGTGGGCGCGTTCTGGGGGAATGGGGCCGCCTGGCTGGAGAGCGCCCGCAAGGACGGCTACTCCACCACCACGATCCCCACCGTCGGCGCCATCGCAGTGTGGGGCGCCAACATGGGCGGCACCAAAGCCGCCGGACATGTGGCCATCGTCAAGGCGGTGCAGCCCCTCACCGTCGCCGAGAGCAACTGGAGCGTGCCCCTCCAGCCTGATGTGCGGATCGTGAGCGCCTATTCGCAGGCGGGCATCATCGGCTACATCCTGCCCCACTCGTTCCCGGAGGACCACATGGCCACCATCGGACAGAAGCGCGCGGACATCGAGAACTTCCGGGTAGCCGCCTTCGGCGAGTGGCCCCCGGACCTGCCCTCGGTGGACGCCTACGCGGTGAAGATCGCCGACGACTTCGGCAACGTGCTGGAGGTTCACCAGGAGCTGCTGAACGACTACATCGCGGGCGGCGGCAAGCCCCTTTGGAGGTCGCAGCTCCCACCCGCCTGACCACCGATGTGGTAGAATGGGGAGGTGGAGCTGGACACCCTTAGGCCGAAGGACGCGGACATCCACTTCCGGCTTCCCGTGGGGGCTGAGCGGAGCCTGCGTGCCCAGGCAAAAGCCCGGGGTATCCGGCTCTCCGCCCTGGTGCGCTGGCTGGTCCTGGAGGGGCTTAGGGACCTGGAGGAGGCGTCGTGAGGTGCGCCTGTCAGTGCGGGCGCGTGTTCGGCGGGATTGCGGCTTTCGACGCGCATCGGTGGGGCCCCTACACGAATGACCCCGCGCTAGCTCCGACCCAGAACAATGAAGGGCGCTGCCACGACCCGAAGCCACCGTATGAACTCCACGACGGTGTGTGGCGTCGGCCGGGTTTCTGGCGCCCCCGTGCGGACGATCCGGCGACATGACCGCGCGCCTCTCCCGCCTCAGGTCGCCGGCCACCTCTGGTCTTCACTACCTGGATCAGCTCTGGGAGGAGCGCCATGAGCGCCCGCCCGTCCTCGACGACGACACCCGGGAGTTCCTCCTCGCCGAGCTCACCCACGGCCAGCATCGCCGGGAGCTGCTGACCGATGGGAAGGTGAAGACGCTCCCGGCCCTCCACTACATGGACGGCCGGCTGTTCTACGGCGCCCTGATGGGGGAGCTCGGCCAGGGCCCGATCACCCGTGACCGGGGGACGAACTTCCTCGAGCATCAGCGGGCGGTGTACCGGGTGACCGTGCGGGTCCCTCGGGACTGGGCCCATGTCGGCCTCATCCCCTGCCGCGACGAGGCGGGTTCTACACAGTATCCACACCGACCGAAGACGGTCATCAGCGACACCTGGGTGGACGGCGCCGAGCTCATGAATGCGTACCGGGCCGGCTGGCAAGTGTGGATCTGCGAGCGGATCATCTTCACGTCCGGGAAGCCGCTGGATGTGTGGTGCGACCGGCTGGTCCGGCAGTGGTCGAAGGCGAGGGGAAACGATGAGCAGCGCGGATGGCTCCGGGATGTTCTTCTCCAGTCCGTCGGAGCCCTTGCGAGTCGGGGGCGCCTCCGTGAGGTGCGGCTCCCGCGCGGTGCTCCGCTCCCGCCGCTGGTGGTGCGCCGATGGATCGACCCTGACACGGCGGAGGTGGTCTGCGAGGTGCGCGATGACCTGTCTCCGCTACGGGCGCGGATGCGGCATCCGGAGCTCGCCGTCGGCATCTGGGCGCGGGCCAGGGCGCGGATGACCCGGCACATGCTCTCCCTGCCCCGGGACCAGATCATTGCCGTGGATGGAGACGCCATCTACCTGACCGGGATGCCTAACTGGGTGGACAAGGGGCGCACCGGCGAGCTCCGGCTGAAGGAGCGTCGGGAAGGGCCCCTGTCCATCCCCCGGTCGATAGAGGAGGTGCGCGAGGTGTTCGCGTCGGCTGAGGTGGTGGCGTGAGCGGCTTCCCGTCGTGGGTCGATGAGGAGTTCCCGCCCGACTCGGTCCTTCCTTCGGGCTGGCACGACCTGTCCTACGCTGGCAAGGCTAGGTGGGCGAGGGACGCCGCGGCGCTGCTGCGCGACCTCCGCAAGGACTACGCCGACGGGCGCCACCGCATGACCGTCGCGGAGATCGACGCCCGTACTCCTGAGAACCGCACTTCTCATGAGTAACGGCTACACCCTCCGCGCCGCCGGTGGCGGAGGCGCCACGGTCGGTTACGAGGCGCCCGACGATGAGGCCGCGGTCGCCGTTGCGGACCTCCAGCGCCGATGCTGGGGGCTTCCGCTTCCCGTCAAGGTCTTCCGGGACGGGTACGTGGTGGGGTTCGTCAACGATCGCGGGTCCTTCATGTGGCGGCTCAAGTCATGAGCTGGAGCGCAGAAGAGGAGCTCGAGCAACTCCCCTTCGACTTCGAGCCTCCATGCCTGATGAGCCCGGACCTCTACGGCACCTCCACCATCCGCGATCAGCTCGGTCACCCGCACGTTCTCACCGTCAGCGGGGATGGCGTTCTCGGATGGATGTGCGTCCGCCCGGATGGCACCTACGGCCCAACTCCGCCGGGCCCCTGGCCGCACACCGATGCCTAGACGCCGGGGCCCGCTCGGCTACGTCCCCGCCCGCCGGGGCACCTCCCCCACCGAGGAGCGCCGCCGCACTCAGCGCCTGGTCCGCGAGCTCCGCAAGCTCGAGGCTGTCCAGACCATCGGCGGGGCCATCCGCAACCTGCCGCCTCCCGACCAGGCTCCCCCCGTCGAGGTCGGCCTGGAGGTCTTCACCCGGGAGCACATTGGCGAGCTCTACACCGCCCTGCGCGGCCTGGGGAACGAGAAGGTCAAGATAATGGTCCGGTGGGAGAACGTCGCCGGCCAGCGCCACACCACCCAGCTCTACAGCCGCGGCGGGGTCCGCGCCTCCTGGATCGTCGCCAACTCACTGGGCCACGATGATCTGTTCGCCTTCCTGCTCTCCCAGCTCGATGAGACGAAATACAAGGGTCAGGCTCGGCGGATCCTCTCGGTGACCGTCGAATACGCCATGTGGAGCGCGGCGTGATGGGCGGCTACGTGCGGTGCGACGCCGATGAGCTCGAGGTCGGCGACGAGGTCGCCATGCTCCGCACCGCCCGCGAGTTCGATGGCTACGGCGCGCCGTACATCGTGCAGGGGGTATTCCCGGATCTGGTCACCATCTCGCGGCACGGCGTCGTCACGCACATCCGCCGCGAGGACATCACCGACGTTATCGTGCGCTCCAGGTGACCCGCTTCCTCACCGACCGCGTCTTCTGGATGGTCTACGTTCTGGTGATCCTCATCGCCGCGCTGCCGGGTCCGGGCTGGTACAAGGCCGCGGCCATCTCCCTGGGAGCCGTCGCCTGGGGGTTGTACGCGTGGCTGACGTGGCTGCCCCATGAGTGACTTTCACATCTCTCCGTCCCTCGTAGGCGGCTTGGTGGACGCCGGGCATGGTGCACCGTGGCCCGCCCCAGACTCATGAGTAACCTGCTGACCGTGGTCGCGGTCGTCATCGGGTGTGGTGGCCTGGCCGCCTAC
>DASZGO010000264.1:0-10175 GCA_035938755.1 Solirubrobacteraceae bacterium
CCGGCTGGCGACCCAGCTCGGCGGTTGGGGCGCCGCCATCGCCGTGGTGGCGATCGCGGGCTCGATGTTCGGAGCAGCCCGCACCCAGATCCGCTACGAGCGTCTGGATCTGCGTCACGAGCGGGCGCGGACCAAGTCGTATAACAAGCTGCATACCCTGGTGGCCCGGCTGGGGTCGGCGCGGATCTTGGCGTGCGGGCAGCCGAACATCCCGATCGAGTTCCAGAGCGTGTTCGCCTGGTACATAGGGACTAATACCGGCGTGTTGTACGTGAACCAGGCCAAGGCCAAGACGTACCCCCATCCGCTGGTCAATATCTACACAACGAGCTCCGGAGGTTGGGGGGTCATCCCCAGCAACATCCACACCGCGGCCCAGGCCGCTCGTTGTCGCAACCTCACGGTGGTCTTGGGGTAGGCGGGGTGCGGGTCTTCCTAGCCGGCGCGGTGTTCGTCGAGTCGGTCGGGGCCAAGCGCCCGTTCCGGGTGACGGCCTGGCTGGCCCGGCTGACCGCCGGCCGCGTGGCCGTGGCAGGGATGACGGCACAGCGGGGCGCTAGCAATGCCAAGGCCAAGAGCGAGCTGGGCTGGGCGCCGAGGCACGCCAGCTGGTGCGATGGCTTCCGCGCGGCCGCGGCGGGTTAGCGTCCGGCGGCGGCGGCTGGCCCTGGCTCTGGGCCTGGTGGCCGCCGCGATCGCCGTCGCCGTGGCGCTGGCCACCGGCACCGGGCGTGGCGGGCTACCCCACCTACCGGCTCCGGGGGTCGCGCAGGCCCCGGGCCCGAGGGATCCGTTTGCCTACGCGCCCAGCCGCCAGGCCGACTTCGTCGCCCGGGCCACCGCCGGCCAGGCGCATGTCCTGTACGCCAAGAGCCCCGACGGGGTGGTGAGCACCGCCGCTCGGGTGGCCGCCTGGGCGCCGCTAATCCAGCGGGCCACGGCCGGCACCGGCGTGGACCCGGCCCGGCTCGAGGCGATCGTGTTTCTGGAGAGCGGCGGCTTCCCCAATGCGATCGCCGGGGCGGATCCGTCGGCCGCGGCCGGGTTGACGCAGATCGTGGCCGACACCGGGACCTCTCTGCTGGAAATGCACGTCGACCTGGTCCGCAGCCGCGCGCTGACGAAGCAGATCCTGGCCGCCGGCGCGAATGGCCACCAGGCCGCGGTGACCCAGCTGGAAGCGCAGCGGGCCCGGGTGGACGATCGATTCGACCCAGCCAAGGCGTTGGCGGCCACCGTGCGGTATCTGAATCTGGCCCAGACCCGGTTCGGGCGCGGCGACTTGGCGCTCGAGTCCTACCACATGGGAATCGGGAACCTGGCTAGCGTGCTCAGCGCGTATGACGGGGGGGCGCCGGTGCCGTACGTCCAGCTCTACTTCGACACCGCCCCGGACCGTCATGCCGCCGCCTACCGGCTCCTGTCGTCGTTCGGAGACGACTCGTGGACCTATTACTGGCGGATCCTGGCCGCCGAACAGATCATGAGCCTGTACCGCTCAGACCGGTCCCAGCTCCAGCGCCTGGCCGGCCTGGAGACCGAGGCCGGATCGAACGCGGAGGTGCTGCACCCTCCCGACCAGGCGGCGGGGTTCGCGGATCCGCCAGCGCTGGCTGAGGCCTACGCCCAGGGGGTCGTGAAGCCGCTGCCAGTCAACCCGCAGGCGCTGGGCCTGGCCTATAGCCCCGCCATGGGGTCGCTGGGGTCGCGGCTGGGGACGCCTGCCAGGCTTTACCGCGGCCTGCGCGCGCCCGCGCTTGACCTGCTGATCCAGCTGGCCGCCCGGGTCCAGGCGCTCAGCCATGCGGCGGCGCCCCTCACCGTGACCAGCACGGTGACCGACCAGCGCTACCAGCAGCTGGTGGGGGCCAACGACCCCACCGCGGCCGCCGGCTGGTCGTTCACCCTGGCCCGGCACTACGCCAATCCGGGTCAGGCCGGCGCGCTCCAGGCCATGCTGGACCGGCTGCAAGCGCTGAACGTGATCGCGTGGCAGCGCTACCCGGCGGAGATCGAGGTCACGGTGGCCTCCGATGCCGACCAGGTGATAGCCAGCGGAGCGTAGGATTGCCGCCCCCGAGCCAGGAGGTGGCATGAGCCAGGAGCGTTGGTTCTCAGAGCAGGAGCTGTCGGACCTGTCGCGGCCCACGATGGACCGAGCGATCGCGGCACTGGACGCCGGCGATGTGGATGGGGCCCGGGAGCTGTGCGAGCAGATGAAGCACGAATGGCGCTACCTGCACGACCTGATGGCCGGCGGGATGCTGGGCTTGATCACCTTCGTGCAGCAGGAGCTGGGCGACGGCGGCGTGGAGCAGGCCTGGCGCTACGGCAACGAGCGCGGCTGGAAGCGCGACGTGGAGGCGATCGAGGAGCGCAGCCGCAAGCAGATCGTCTACGCCCTGGCGGCCACATGGCGAGCCCACTCCTGCTCGGGCACCGGTCCCAACCCGGGAGCGTTCGAGATCGAGGAAGACGACGAGAAGTTCACCTTCCGCATGAATCCCTGCGGCTCGGGGCAGCGGCTGTGGCGCAATGGCGCCTACGAGGGACCCGAAGGGATGGGGGTCACGCAGGAAGCTCACGACTGGAGCTATGGCCGCAAGGGCTTTCCCCTGTACTGCACCCACTGCTCGTTCATGAACGAGGTCCAGCCGATCGAGTGGATCGGTCACCCGATGTACCCGTCCGATCCGCCCGAGGACTACGACCGCGATCCCTGCACGTGGTACTGGTACAAGGATCCGGCCGACATCCCGGCCCGCCACTGGGAGCGCTACGGGCTCGAGAAGCCGGCGGCGGCGGGGTGATGCCGCCGCTCAGCCCCGCTCCCTCCGGCCGGCGCGTCCTGGTCACCGGCGCGGCCGGCGGCATCGGACGGGCCATCGTGGAGGCGCTGGCCGCCTGCGACTGCCAGGTGGCGGCCTGCGACGTCACCTCGGACGTCGAGGGGGTGGCCGGGGCCAGCGCGTCGGCCGTGTTCGACGTCCGCGACCGCGCCGCCACCGAGGCCGGGGTCGCCTCGGCGGTCGAACAGCTGGGCGGTTGCGATGCCGTGGTCGCCAACGCCGGGGTGGTGGACACGATCCACCGGGCCGAGCGGTTTCCCGAGGCGGAGTGGCGCAAGGACATCGAGACCAACCTGTCCGGCCAGTTCCACGTAGCCCAGGCGGCGTTTGAATACCTGCGGTCAGCGGGTGACGGCCGGATCGTCTTGATCTCGTCGGTTGCGGCCGAGATGGGGATCCCCGGCCAGGTGGCGTACGGCGCCTCCAAGGCCGGGACGGTCGGGCTGGCCCGGACCCTGGCCGGCGAGTGGGCACCCCACGGGATCCGTACCAACGTGGTCATGCCGGGGTTCATAGACACGCCGAAGGTGAAAGCCTTGCCCAGCCCGCTCCGCGACGCGCTGACGGCCACGATTCCGCTGGGACGGACCGGTCAGGTGGAAGAGCTAGCGGGCGCCGTGACGTTCCTGCTCTCGCCGGCCGCAGCCTACGTCAACGGGGTCGTGCTCCGAGTCGATGGCGGCGCCGGGCTGAACACCGGCGGCCTGATGACGGGCCCGAAGACGTAGGGTGTGAGCATGACCGACGCTGTCCGGATTCCCGAGGAGGTCCTGACCGGGCTGCCCGACTTTCCCTTTGCCCCGCGGTTTCATCAGTGGGACGGGTTGCGGTTGGCTCACCTTGACGAGGGCGAGGGCCGCCCGGTGGTGTTCTTTCACGGCGAGCCCACGTGGTCGTTCCTGTGGCGCAAGGTGATCCCCCCGGTGCGGGATGCCGGTTTCCGCTGCCTGGCTCCCGACCTGCCCGGGTTCGGGGCTTCGGACAAGCCGATCGACTTTGACTGGTACAGCTACGACCGCCACACCGCGGCCGCGGCCTCGCTGTTCGAGGAGCTCGACCTGAAAGACGCCACGGTCGTGGTCCACGACTGGGGCGGCCCGGTCGGGCTCCGGCTGGCAGTCGAGCATCCGGACCGGGTGTCCCAGATCGTGATCATGGACACCGGCCTGTTCACCGGCCATCAGAAGATGACCGAGGCTTGGATCATGTTCCGGGACTTCGTCGAGCGCACCGAGGACCTCCCGGTCGGGTTCCTGGTCCGGGGAGCGTGCAAGCACGACCCCGGCGATGAGGTGATCGCGGCCTACGAGGCGCCGTACCCCAACGCCGAGTCCAAGGCCGGCGCCCGGGCATTCCCGCTCATACTCCCCACTTCGCCCGACATGCCGGGGGCAGAGGCGGGCCGGCGAGTCCTGGATGCGCTGCGGGGAGACACCAGGCCGAAACTCGTCCTGTGGGCCGACTCCGACCCCGTGCTACCCGTGTCAACCGGCGAGCGCTTCGCCCAGATACTGGGCACCGAGCTGGCCCACGTGATCAACGACGCCAGCCACTTTCTCCAGGAAGACGCGGGACCGGTGATCGGCCAGCACATCGCGGACTGGCTCACGCGTTAGCGGGGCGGGATCCGGGGGCCGCGGGCGGCGCCGCTGCGTTGGTGTGGACGATTTTCCTGAAATAGCAAGGAAAATCGTCCACGCAAGCCACCGGAGCTCCCGCACGGGCGAACCGTTCGGGAGCTCCGGGCAAACCCTTAATTAACTAGGCGACCTTGGCCGGCTCCTCGGCGGGTTCGGCGGCCGGCGCCACGTCGGTCTCGGTGGAGCCTGGCGCCCCGGCCTCGACCGTCCGCTCCATCCGCCGCTCATAGGCGGCGCGGGCGCCGTGGTCGGGGTGGGCCAGCACCTGGTCGCCCTTGAGCAGACGGCCCAGGAACTCCATAAACCGCCGCGGCATCAGGGCGCTGAACCGCACCAGGCCGGCCATCGACTTGGGCACGTAGACCTCGAAGCGCCCGGTCTGGAGCGCCTCGACGATGGCCGCGGCCACGTCCTCCGGCTCCACCGCCTCGAATCCGCGCGTCTCCGGCAGCCCAGAGCCCAGCTCGGTGTTGACGACAACCGGCATGACCACCGAGATGTCGACGCCGGTGTCGCGCAGTTCGGACCGCAGAGCCTCGCTGAGCCCCACCACGGCGTGCTTGGTGGCGCAGTACGTCACTCCGCCGGCGAAGCCCATCTTGCCGGCCGCGGAGGCAATCTGCACCAGATGGCCGGAGCGACGGGGCACAAAACGCTCGAGCGCCAGCTTGGAGCCGTAGATCAGGCCGCGCAAGTTGATGTCGATCATCCGGTCCGCGGTGGCATCGGACTCCTCGGTGAACGGTCCGATGGGCATGATCCCGGCGTTGTTGATCAGGACGTCGAGCGGGCCGAGCTGCTCCTCGACCTGATTCAGAAACTGGGCGAAGCTGTCCCGGTCGGTCACGTCGAGCGCTAGCCCGATGGTTCCCGAGCCGAGCTCCGAGGCCGTCTGCTCGGCCAGCTGGGGCTCAATGTCTCCGATGGCCACCCGAGCCCCCTGGGCCAGTAGAGCCGCCGCCGTGGCCCGCCCGATTCCCCGGGCGCCACCGGTGATCGCGACCGTCCGGCCGGCGAGCGAACGTGGGACTTTTGCCATGACCTCTCCTTTTTGACTCCGGTTTAGAAGGGACGGTACCGCGTCCCCTGAACTGTTGGCTGGCTGGCCAACCACCCCTGAGGCTATCCTGGCCGCGGTGCCACGTTTCAGCTTCGGCGGACAGAGGTTGGCCTACACCGTCTACGGCGAAGGGCCTCGTCCGGTGGTGCTCCTGCCCGGCCTGCTGCTCTCCCAGAAGATGCAGCAGCCACTGGCCCGTCGCCTGGCCAAGCAGGGCAACCGAGTGATCACGCTCGACCCGCTGGGACATGGCGAGTCGGACCGGCCGCGCCAGATGTGGCGGTACTCGATGCAGGAGTTCGCCCAGCAGACCCTAGCCCTGCTCGACCACCTCGAACTTGAGCAGGCGGTGGTCGGCGGGACCTCGCTGGGGGCAAACATCTCCTTGGAGGTCGCCGCCGCAGCGCCCGACCGCCTGCGCGGGATGGTGGTCGAGATGCCGGTGCTGGACAACGCCATTCCGGCCTGCGGGGCTGCGTTCACCCCGCTGCTATTCGCTCTCACGTTCGGCGAGCCGGCGATGAAGCTCCTGGCGCGGGGAGCTCGGACCATCAACCGGCGGCGGCTGCCGCTGCTGCTGGAGATCGGCCTCGACTGGGTGGCCCAGGAACCCGGGCCCAGCGGGGCCGTCCTGCAGGGCATCCTGTTCGGCCGCACCGCGCCCGACCACCGGGTGCGCCAGGCCATGCAGACGCCCGCACTGGTCATCGGCCACCCGCGTGACCCGGTGCACCCGTTCTCCGACGCCGACATGCTGGCCGCCGAGCTCCCCAACGGCCGGCTGATCGACGCCAACTCGATCATTGAGCTCCGCACCCGGCCCAAGCGGCTCACGGCCAAGATCGCCGAGTTCGTCGAGGACTGCTACAGCGAGGCGGCCGACGCCAGATTTCGGCGGGCGGCCAGCGCGTAGGCGCGCTACCGCGGCGCCGGCGGACCGGGCGGCTCGACGATGTCCCGCCCGGTGGGCCCAAGCTCGGCGTCGAGCTCGAGCTGCCAGAAGTAGCGGGTGAAGGTGACCCCGGCCTGAAACTGGCCGACGTGTGGCTCGATCCGCTCGCCCCCGGCCAGGCGGACGATCAGCTCGGGGTAGGTGTGGCCGTGGCGTGCGGCGTACATCGGCGCCGGGAACGCGCCGCCGAAGCGAGTGTTGACGTCAGTGATGCCGAGGCCGATCTCCCGGTCGCGGAACACCTGGACCGTGCACGGGCCACGCACCCCCAGCGCCTCGACCACCCGGTGGCCCAGAGCGATCAGCTCGGGGTCGTCGATCACCGTGCCCTTGATCGACTCCCCGCCGCGAGACTCGATCATCGTGCGAGGGATGGCGTTGAGGCAACTCTGGGACCAATCCGACAGGCAGTCGATTGAGAACTCGGGGCCGTCCATGCACCACTGGAGCATCACCGGCTCATCGATGTAGTCGGCGAAGAACTCCGCCGCCGCCGCGTCGTCCGCGCGAAAGATCGAACGAGCGCCCGAGCCCTGCCGCGGCTTGACCATGACCGGAAAGTGCGGGACCGGCTCTCCCGGCAGGACGGTGGGCGGGGAGGGCAGGTCCAGCCGGCGCAGTAGCCCGTCGGTCTCGTACTTGTCAAACGTGGCCCGAGCGATCTCCGGATCGGGGACCATCGCCGGCAGCTCGCCGGCCGCGCGGGCCAAGGCCAGCACCTCCAGATCGAGGTCGGTGAGCGGGATGACCACGCCCACGCCGTGGCGATCGCACAGCGAGCGCAGCGTGGGCACGTACTCCGCGTCGGAGATCGGCGGCACGGGGTAGCGGTGGTGCGCCGCGTACTGGGCCGGGGCCAGGGGGTTGGGATCGGCGGCCACCACGGTGGCGTGCTGGGCGAACGCGGACACGATGTCGTAGCGCTTGCCCACCCCGGTGAGCAGGACGGCCGGCTCAGAGAGGGCCATGCCATCCCCCGCGGTCTCCCTTGTACAGACCCTGGCCCCTCAGCACCATCCCCGTGGTCCGGGCCAGGATCTTCAGGTCAAGCGCCAGCGTCCGGTGATCCACGTACCAGATATCGAGCTCGATCCGCTCAGCCCAGGGCAGCGATGCCCGGCCGTTGACCTGGGCCCAGCCGGTGATGCCGGGGTTGACGGCCAGCCGTCCACGCTGGTGGTCGGTGTACTGCTCGACCTGGACGGGCAGCGTGGGCCGGGGCCCGACGATCGACATCTCCCCGCGCACCACGTTCCATAGGTTGGGGAGCTCGTCCAGCGAATAGCGGCGCAGGAACTCGCCCACCCGGGTGATCCGGTCGTCACCCTCCTGGATGGCCAGACCGGCCCCGGTGAACTCCGCGCCGCGCACCATGGTGCGCAGCTTGAAGATCTGGAACTGTGCGCCGTCCTTGCCCGCCCGCGTCTGGGTGTAGATCGGGTGCCCGCGGGACTCCAGGCGGATGGCCACGGCCAGGACCGCGATGACCGGCGCGGCGACGATCGACGCGGGAACCGCGATCGCGAGGTCGAGCAGGCGCTGGATCATCGCGTGCCCTCGGCCGGCTCCCACCCCGGGGTGGTGCGCCGGGACAGCCAGTCCCAGAGTCCGGCCAGCAGTGAGGCGGTGGTGAACACGTAGTAGCGGGCGATGAGCAGCGGCCGGGCCGGCACCACCGCAGCCAGCAGCGCACCCGCCACCAGCGCCGCCTGCAGGCCCACCGCCACCGCGTACACCCATCCGTGGCCCAGCAGTGCGATGCTGGTGCCCAGCGCCACCAGGTGCAGGAACGGCGACAAGTAGCGCAGGACGCGGTGGGAGACGATCATGAACGCGTACAGGGGGTCGTAGCCGCGGGGGGAGAGCATGCCGCCGCGGATCACGATCGGCCAGGTGTGCCCCATCATCCGGCGCTTGCGCGCAAACTCGCCCTCCACCGTGGGCACCATCTTCTCGCTGGCCCGCGCTTCCGGCGCGTAGACCGCCCGCCAGCCCTGCTTGACCATGTTGAACGGGAACGCCAGGTCGTGGCCCATGATCGGGTCGACCACCAAGTAGGACTCCCGGCGGGTGGCGTAGATCGCCCCGTTGCCGCCGGTCACCGAGCGCACGCGGGACTCCAGCCCCCGCAGGGCCATCTCGTAGCGCCAGTACAGGCCCTCCTGATTGGTCCCCGCGCACTTGCGGCCCGCTCGGCGTCCGGCCTCGCTTGACTGGGCCGCGCGCGCGTCGTCCGGCTGCTTGCGCGCGTCGTCCGGCTGCTTGCGAGCGTCGTCCGGCTGACTCAGGAGCCGCACCTCGCCGCACACGTAGCCCACTCGCGGATCGGAGAACGGCGCCAGCAGATGGCGCAGCGCGTCGGGCTCCCAAGTCACGTTGGCATCCGAGAAGGCCACGAAATCGCCGTGGGCCCGCTCCACCCCGGCGTCCTGGGCCGCCACCTTCCCGCCGCGGGACAGCTCCAGCACCAGGTCGGCTCCCGCCTCCCGGGCTCGCCGGGGGGTGTGATCCGGCGACCCGTCGCAGGAAACGATGACCTCCAGGCGCTCCGGCGGGTAATCGAGCGAACGCAGATTGGCCACGCGGGGCCCGATCATGTCCTGCTCGGCGTAGGCGGCGACGATCACCGAGACGGTCGGCAGCTGATCCTCGGCCAGGGGCCGCACGGCCTTGCGCCGGACCAGCCGCGCCACAAGCCAGAGCAGCACCGGGTAGCCGGCCTGGGTGTACGCAAGCAGGCCAACCGCGGTCCAGAAGATGATCGCGACTGCGCTCATGGCGGCGGGATTGTGGCAGCGCGCGCCGCCTAGGCAGAGAGCTCCAGATACAGGGACATCGTGAGGCGGGCCGCCTCGGTCCACGAATAGGGGCCCTCGGCCAGCCCGCGCGCCGCCTCGGCCAGCCGCTGGCGCTGGCTGGCATTGGCCAGCAGCTCGGCCAGTGCCGCTGCCAAGCCAGGCGCGTCCCCGGGCGCCACCAATCGGGCGCCCCCGGCCGCGGCGATCTCGGCAAAGCCGCCCACGTCGCTGATCACGCTCGGCTTGGCGAAGGCCAGCGCCGTGGCCAGCACGCCCGAGAAGTCGAACCGTTCGGTGCTGCGGTAGGGCAGAACCACCATGTCGGCCCGGCGAAAGCAGGCCGCCAGCTCGGCATCGGAGACAAAACGCGGGACGAACTGGACCCCAGCCGGGGCCGCGGCGTGCAGGGAGGCCAGCGGCATCTTGGGCCGGCCCACGATCCACAGCTGGGCATCGGGGTCGCCCAGGCGCCGCCACGCCTCTAGGAGGACGTCCAGACCCTTGTACGGGCGCAGAAGCCCGAAGAACAGGACCACCGGACCACCGGCATCGGATAGCTCGGCCGGCAGCGGTCCGTCGGGCAGCCGGGTCAGATAGTCAAACGCCCCGTGATGGATGACCCGCACTTTCTCGGCGGCCACCCCGAGCCGCTCTACCAGCTGCCGGCGTCCGAACTCGGAGTGGGCGACCACGGCATCCACGGCCTCGTAGGAGCGGCGCTGGGCCCAGGCCTGGAGGGGACGAGGCTCGCGCGGCAGCAGGTCGTGAGCAGTCAGCACCACCGGCCGAGGTGGCAACAGCCACCGGTCCAGCCATTGCACAGGCAGCCACTGGAAATGGACCACGTCGGCCTGATCGGCCCGCGCGCGTAGCCGC
>DASZGO010000265.1:0-3275 GCA_035938755.1 Solirubrobacteraceae bacterium
CCTCGCGAAGCAGGTTGACCCCAATCAGGATGTCGAACTGACCCAGTCTCAGCTCGCGGATGATCTGGATCCGCTCCAGCGTGTCGATCTCCGAGTGCAGGTAGCGGACCCGGAAGCCCATCTCCAGCAGGTAGTCGGTCAGGTCCTCGGCCATCTTCTTGGTTAGCGTGGTCACCAGGGTGCGCTCGTTCCGCTCGGCCCGGGCCCGGATCTCGTTCATCAGGTCGTCGATCTGGTTGCGGGTCTCGCGGACCTCCACCGCGGGGTCGACGATCCCGGTCGGCCGGACGATCTGCTCCACGATGCTGGCCGACTGCGTGCGCTCGTACTCGCCCGGCGTGGCCGACACGAACACCATCTGCGGGGTGATGGACAGGAACTCCTGGAACGTCTGGGGGCGGTTGTCCAGCGCGCTGGGCAGCCGGAACCCATAGTCCACCAGCGTCTGTTTGCGTGAGCGGTCGCCCTCGTACATCCCGCCGATCTGCGGGACCGTCTGATGCGATTCGTCGATCAGGCACAAAAAGTCATCGGGGAAGTAGTCGATCAGGCAGTACGGCCGCTCGCCGGGCCGGCGGCCATCCAGAATCCGTGAGTAGTTCTCGATCCCTGAGCAAAAGCCGAGCTCGCGCAGCATCTCCATGTCGTACTGCGTCCGCTGGCGCAGCCGGTGCGACTCCAGGAGCTTGCCCTGCGCGTCCAGCTCCGCGCAGCGCTGGTTCAGCTCGCGTCCGATCTCGGCCACCGCGTCGTCGATCATCCCCTCGCGCACGTTGTAGTGCGAAGCCGGCCAGATGCCCACGTGCTCGATGTCGTCCCCCAGCACCTCGCCGGTCACCGGATCGAACTCCTGCAGAAGCTCGATCTCGTCCCCGAACAGGACCACCCGGTAGGCCGTCTCGGCGTAGGCCGGGAACACCTCGAGCGTCTCGCCCCGGACGCGGAACGTGCCCCGGGACAGCGCCGTGTCGTTGCGGGTGTACTGGATCGAGACCAGCTTGCGCAGCAGCTTGTCCCGGTCGATGAAGGCGCCCTTGGTCAGGGTCTGCAGGTTCTCGTCATAGGTCTCGGGCGAGCCCAGGCCGTAGATGCAGGACACGCTGGCCACGATCAGCACGTCCCGGCGGGCGAACAGCGCCGCCGTGGCCGAGTGCCGGAGCCGGTCGATCTCCTGGTTGATCGCTGAGTCCTTCTCGATATACAGGTCCTTCGAGGGGACGTAGGCCTCCGGCTGGTAGTAGTCGTAGTAGGAGACGAAGTACTCGACCGCGTTGTGCGGGAAGTAGGTGCGGAACTCGTTGCACAGCTGGGCCGCCAGCGTCTTGTTGTGCGCTATCACCAGCGCCGGCTTCTGCACCGCCTCCACCACCCCGGCCATGGTCATCGTCTTGCCCGTGCCCGTGGCCCCGAGCAGGGTCAGGAACCGCTCGCCGCCCTCGACGCTTTCGGCCAGCCGGGCGATCGCCTCGGGCTGGTCGGCGGTGGGGGTGAAGGCGGAATCAAGTTGGAACTTGGGCATCGGATTTGAGCGTAGCGGTGAGGCCGGGGGGCTTTGGTTGATCCGGTCTGCGGATTCTGTTCGTATACCGCCTACTAATCCCGTCGAGGAAGGAGCCAGGAATGTCTGTGATCGTGACCGTGAGGATGCAGGGCGACCCCAGCCGGCTCGAGCAGATCGCTTCTCAGGACCCTGACCGCCTGATATCGATTGGCGAGCGAGCCAAGTCGCACGGAGTGATCGCCCATCGCTTCTACGCCAGCGACGGCCAGATCTTGGTCATCGACGAGTGGCCGGACGGCGAGTCGTTCCAGACCTTCTTCGGACAGGCCAGCGACCAGATCCAGCCGCTGATGCAGGACGCCGGAGCGACCAGCGAGCCTGAGATCGCCATATGGCGCAAGCTTGAGACTGGGGACGACATCGGCTGGGGCGCTTAGGCAGGGCAGCTCGAGCGTTAATACGACCGGGTCGCAACCCTACGGCCAAGTGATCCCGATCGGGTGAGAGCGCCCCAGCGGCGCGCCGGCCGGGGGTCGAGCTGGCGCGCCCGGGCTCGCAGCAGCTCGACGACCGGTGCGGTGGGCCGGAACGGATCGGCCACCGCACCGCCATCGGCCAGCGACACAGCAGCCCACAGCTCGCCGTCCACCTCGGCCAGCAGCACCGGGAGCGAGGGCAGCTCGGCCGAGTCGATAACCGCGAGGCGGTTCAGCGACTCGCCGTCGTCGGGGTAGGCGAAGCGCAGCGTGACTTGGCTAGTCGCGGCCACGACTGTAGGTCCTGAGGTTTGGGGGCTCGGCGGCCTGGCAGCGGGAATCCGGTATCGGCTCTCCAGGCACCAGGCTAAGCGGCAGTTCGCCGGCCCAGACGAGCAGCGAGTAGTCAGAACGGTTGTCGACCGGCGGCCCGGTTCGCACCTTGGCCGAGGCCTGGCCCAGGTCGATTCCCACCACCTCGGTGACCTTGAGCTCCGGTTTGCTGGGTCCCCGCGCCTGGTCCGAGCGCCCGCTCATCACGTGCTCGACCAGTGCTAGGAGGGCAATCTGCTTCTCGTCGAGATCGCGGACCACCCGCCCCCGCCCCACGACCACCACCGAGCGGTAGTTCAGAGAGTGGTGAAACGCCGAGCGGGCGAGTACCAGCCCGTCGAGCAGGGTTACGGTCACGCAGATCGGAGCCCCCTGGGCCACAGCAGACAGAAGGCGGCTCTTCGGAGAACCGTGCAGGTAAAGGCGCTCGTCCACTCGCGCGTAGAGCATCGGCATCACGTATGGCTGGCCCTCGAGCACCAGGCCCACGTGCCCCACCAGACCCTCGTCGAGGATCGAGTGGATCGTGTCACGGTCGTACGCCGCACGTTCGGGATGGCGGCGCACCCGCGTGATCGGAGCTGCCGCTTCCGGTCCAACATTGTCCTCCCCGATTTTGTTATAGTACAAACTCATGCTTGATCTAGCACAATATCATATCGGCGGTGCCACGGCTCGTGAGATCGCGTCCAGCGTGGAGGCGTCGATTCGCGAGGATCTGCTCCAGACCGGTGATCGGCTCCCCACCGTGCGTGAGCTGGCCAGCCGCCTGGGAACCAGCCCCGCCACGGTCAACGCGGCCTACCGGATCCTTCGCCAGCGAGGACTGGTGATCGCGGACGGGCGCCGGGGGACCAGAGTCGCCCCTCGGCCGGCCCTGTGGGTGCCGACAGCGACGCGCCCCGCCCCGGGCGACGCGGATGGCGGTCGGCGCGACCTGGCCGTGGGTCTGCCCGATCCTGCGC
>DASZGO010000266.1:0-1616 GCA_035938755.1 Solirubrobacteraceae bacterium
GTTGCCGTCAGCACCGCGGGCCAGACCTACCGGGCCAAGTCCCCCACCACGCCCGACGATTACAGCCAGGGCATCGCCGACGGGCTGGCCGTGCTGGCCGGGGCCAGCGGCCTCGAGCTGTCGGAGCTGATGGGAGCCACCAAGCTGTTCATCAACGGCACCACGGTCGTGACCAACGCGATCGCCGAGCTGAAGGGTCGCCACGTCGGGGTGATCGTCACCGCGGGATTCGGGGACACGCTGCGCATCGCCCGCTCGGCCCGGACCAACGACCGCGACCTGCACACCCAGACCCCGCCCCCGGACATCGTGCGCCGGACCGACGTGCTCGAGGTCGATGAGCGGATCGACTTCGCGGGCCGGCAGATCGTGGCGCTGAACGCCGACCAGGTCCGCCACGCGGCGCAGACCCTGGTGGGCCAGCACGGCTGCGACGCGATCGCCATCTGTTTCCTGTGGTCGTTTGCCAACCCGGCCCACGAGCAGCAGGCCAAGCGGATCGTCAGCCAGCTCTACCCGGACGTATTCGTCTCGGTGTCCAGCGACGTGTTTCCGGTGGCCCGCGAGTACGAGCGGCTGGTCACCACCGTGTTCAACGCCTTCACCTCCAAGGGCGTGGCCGAGTATGTGGGCGCGCTGGAGAGCAAGCTGTCCGAGCTGGGCTGCGCCGTGCGCCCGGCCCTGATGCAGTCAGTGGGTGGTCTGCTGTCGCCCGAAGAAGCCCGCGGACTGCCCATCGAGCTGATCAACTCGGGCCCGGTGGGCGGCGTGGTGGGCGCCCGCGCGCTGGCCGAGCGGCTGGGACTGCACGACGTGGTCACCGCCGACATGGGTGGTACCTCGTTTGACTGCGCGCTCATCAAGGACCTCCAGCTGACCGAGGCCCACCGGGCCCAGCTGGGGAAGTTCGCCACCGGCCTGTCGATGATCGACATCTCGGCCATCGGCGCGGGCGGCGGCTCGATCTTCTGGCTGGACGCTCGCGGTGCCCCCCGGGTGGGGCCCGATTCCGCGGGTGCCGTGCCCGGGCCGGCCTGCTACGGCCGCGGTGGCACCGAGCCCACCGTGACCGACGTGGCGCTGGCCATGGGGCTGATGGACCCGGAGTACTTCCTCGGCGGCTCGATCTCGCTGGATGCCGATGCGGCCCGACGGGCCATCACGGAACGGATCGCCGAGCCGCTGGGCTGGGAGCTGGACCGGACGCTGGCCGGGCTCTACCAGATCGTGGTCGACGCGATGTCCAACGCGGTGCGCGCGATCTCGATCGAGCGCGGCCATGACCCGCGGCACTTCGCGATGTTCGGCTACGGCGGGGCCAGTGGCCTGTTCGTGCCCCTGATCTGCCGCACCATGGGGATCGACGAGCTGGTCGTCCCGGGCAACGCTGCCGTGTTCTCGGCCTACGGGCTGCTGTGGTCAGACGCCGTGCGGTCGATGGTCCAGACGGTCAACTGGATCGTCCCCGCAGCTCCGCTGGAGCCGGTCAACCAGGTGCTGGCCGGACTGGCCGAGCAGGCCCGGGAGGCGCTGCGGGCCCGCGGCTTCTCCGACGAGGCGATCGACATCCGCTACGAGGGTGATTTCAAGTTCGCCGGCCAGGCGTTCGAGCTGAC
>DASZGO010000267.1:0-1662 GCA_035938755.1 Solirubrobacteraceae bacterium
CCGCAGGACCTCGCGCGCTACCTGGCGGCGTCCACGGGCCTGCCGCAGCCCACGGTAGTCCGGGTCATCGCCGACGTGGCGACGTACTTCAACGAGACGGTCGAGGAGTTCGTCTACCGGCGCCACGCCGAACTGCAGCGACGCCAGCACAAGAACGACGAGATCTGGCCGCTGATCGCGGCCGAGCTGGGGCAGCGCAGGTTCGCGGCGCCAGCACTGTCGGAGCGCCAGCTCCGGCGCATTGTCTACAGTTAGCCGCCAACCGAACAGGAGAGCCGCAAGTGTGCGGAATCGTGGGGTACATAGGCCGCAGGGACGCGGTCCCGGTCCTGCTCGAAGGTCTGCGGAGCCTGGAGTACCGCGGCTACGACTCGGCCGGCCTGGCGGTCATCTACCGGAACCGGTTGCAGGTCACCAAGACGGCGGGCCGGGTCCAGGATCTCAGGGACAGGGTCAGCGACCGCACCCGGGCCACCATCGGCATCGGTCACACCAGGTGGGCCACCCACGGTGAGCCAAACGAGGTGAACGCTCATCCGCACACCGACAGCGAGGGCCGCATCGCCGTCGTGCACAACGGCATCATCGAGAACGCCGAGCAGCTCAGGGACGCGCTCACCGGCCGGGGCGTCAAGCTGGCCAGCGACACCGACACCGAAGCGCTCGCTCACATGATCGCCGCGGAGGCGGCGGACGCCGCTAGCCTAGAGGAGGCGGTCCGCCGCGCGCTGCGCCACGTGGAAGGTACGTACGGCCTGGTGGTGCTGGACACCAAGCACCCGAACGAGCTGGTCGTAGCCCGCAACGGCAGCCCCATCGTGCTCGGCATCGGGGAGTCCGAGATGTTCGTCGCCTCCGACGTGGCGGCGCTGGTGCGTTACACCAAGCAGGTCGTGTACCTGGACGACGCCGAGGTGGCGACGGTGCACGCCGCCGACTACCTCACCGCCTCGCTCGACGAGCGGGACCGGCGTGGCCCCGCCCAGGCGCAGAGCAAGGCGCCGACCACCGTGGAGGCCGAGGCCGGGGACTACGAGCTCGGCCCGTACGAGGATTTCATGCGCAAGGAGATCCACGAGCAGCCTGAGGCGCTGCGCCGGGCGCTGCGCGGCCGCCTCGACGACAGGTTCGCCACGGCCAGGCTGGGCGGGATCAACCTGGACGCGCGCCAGCTCAGGTCGATCAGGCAGGTGAAGTTCCTCGGCTGCGGCTCGGCCTACTACGCGGGCCAGATGGGAGCGGTGCTGACCGAGGAACTGGCCCGCATCCCCTCCGACGCCGAGCCCGCGTCGGAGTTCAGGTACCGGAACCCGGTCGTGGACCCCGACACGCTCTACGTGGCGGTCAGCCAGTCCGGCGAGACGCTGGACACGCTGATGGCGGTGCAGGAGCTACGCCGTAAGGGCGGTCAGGTCATCGGCGCGGTCAACGTGGTGGGCAGCGCGATCGGCCGCGAGTGCGGCAGCGGCGTCTTCCTGCACGCGGGTCCGGAGATCGCCGTCGCGTCCACCAAGGCGCTGACGAACATGGCGACCACGTTCGCCATGCTCGCCCTGCTGCTCGGCCGGGTCCGCGACCTGTCCTCGGCCTCCGGCCAGCGGATCGTGGCCGGCCTGCGCTCGCTGCCCGGGCAGATCGAGGAGATCCTGGCCAGCGAGGAGG
>DASZGO010000268.1:0-5770 GCA_035938755.1 Solirubrobacteraceae bacterium
CGTCCCCCATACCTCGGCCCCCACCCGCTTGGCGATCTGGGTCGCCGCGATGCCCACGCCGCCGGCGGCGGCATGTACGAGCACCCGCTCACCCGGATGCAGGTTGGCCTGGCGGATCAGCGCCTCCCAAGCGGTCGAGTAGTTGACCGGGATGGCGGCGCCTTCTTCGAAGCTCAGGGTGTCCGGCAGCGGGACGACACCATCGGCCCGAACCACGGCCTGCTCGGCGTAGCCGTTGAACCGCACCGGCGCCACCACGCGCTGGCCCTCGCGCAGCTTGCCGTCAGCCTCGGGCCCCAGCGCGGCCACCGTGCCGGCCACCTCGTACCCCACCACGCTCGGCGGCTTGGGGGCGTCGGGATACAGGCCGACACGGGCCATCAGGTCGGCGAAGTTGATGCCCGCCGCGTGGACCTCGATGAGGGCCTCGCCGGGTCCGGGGGCCGGATCGGGCCGCTCTTGGACCTGCAGCACCTCGGGGGGACCGTGGCGGGTGATCACGACCGCGCGCACGGCCGGACCCTATAACACGAGGGTCACCGTCCGGCCGGTTTCGAACCCCTCACCGGCCACGACTTCGTCCAGCACCTCACGGGGTACCGGTGCGTCGGTGGTGATCACCATCGCGGCCAGCCGCGTGGCGGATACCGTCGCCTCGTCGGGCTGACGGCCGACCGAAGCGGAGACGATGTTGATGCCGTGGTTGCCGAAGATCGTCCCCATGCGGCCGATCATTCCCGGTCGGTCGCGGTAGCGCAGCAGCGTCACGTGGGGCTCGAGCTGGACGTCGAAGCGCTGACCCCAGGCTTCCAGCAGGTGCGGGCGGTCGCGCCGTCCGATCAGCGTGCCCACCACCCGCACGTTGAGATCGCCGCTGGTCACCGTCACGCGGATCAGGTCGGTGTAGTCACGCGCTGCGGTGCGCTTCACCTCGGCCAGCTCGATACCCCGCTGCTCGGCCATGGCGGGTGCGTTGACGACGCTGACCTCCTCTTCGGTGTGGTCGCCGAGCACGCCGAGCAACACCTGGATCGCCAGCAGCCGGGTGTCACGCTCGGCGATCCGTCCCAGGAACTCAGTCTGCACGCGGTCGATCGACGATCCCTGAGCCAGCGAGACCGCGATCCGGCCGAGCGCACGGCACAGCGACGCGAATGGCCCCAGCACCTCCATGTCCTCGGGAGGAATCGCCGGAAGGTTGACCGCGCTGGTCACTACCCCACCGGTCAGCGCTGCCACCACCTGCTCGGCGGCCTGGTAGCCGGCCCGGTCGGTGGCCTCGGCGGTCGAGGCACCGAGGTGCGGCGTCACGATCACGTTCGGGTAGGCGAACAGCGGATGCTCGGTGATCGGCTCGGAACGGAATACATCGAGCGCGGCCCCCGCCACCTGGCCGGAGTCCAGGGCCGCCTGCAGGTCCTGCTCGACCACAAGTGGTCCCCGGGCCACGTTGAGCACCCTGACCCCGCGTTTGCATTTGGCCAGCGCCGCCGCGTCGAGCCAGTTCTCGGTCTCCGGGGTGCTCGGCAGATGCAGCGTAAGGAAGTCGGCCGAGGCGTAGACCTCGTCGGAGGACTCCGCCTTCTCCACCCCCAGCTCGCGATATAGCTCGGCCGATACGAACGGGTCGAACGCCATCACTCGCATCCCGAAGCCACGCGCCCGTTGTGCCACCAGCTGACCGATCCGGCCGAATCCGAGGATCCCCAGGGTCTTCTCGTGCAGCTCGACTCCGGAGAACTTGGGCCGCTCCCAGGCTCCGCCGGTGAGCGATGCGTGGGCTTGGGGGATATTGCGTGCCAGGGCGAGGAGCATCGCCATCGTGTGTTCGGCCGCCGTGATGACGTTCGACTGCGGGGCATTGGCCACCACGATCCCGCGCTTGGTGGCCGCTGGCACGTCGACGTTGTCCACACCCACACCGGCCCGTCCCACGACTCGCAACCGGCCGGCCTTGCCGATCAACTCTGCGTCCAGCTTGGTGGCGGACCTGATCAGGATCCCATCGTAGGTGCCGATCCTCTGCGCGAGCTCATCACGAGACCAGCCAATGCCCACTTCGACCTCAAAATGATCCTTGAGCAGCGTCATCCCGGAATCGCCGATCTTCTCGGCGACGAGGACCCTCAGCCTGTCTTGGCCGGGCGGGGTGTTGAGCGGCGTGTCATTCGGCATGCAGGAGCCGAAGTTAGCGAGATCGCGTCACGGGGCGGATGGCAGCCCCGTCGGCTGGACGGCCGCCGGGTGGTTGCCGCAGTGCTTGCAGTGCTGCTCGCCGCATTGCTCGGCGCGAGCGCCTCCGATGCCGCCGCCAGCCCGGCACACAGAAATTCGGCCTCGATGTGCGGGGTGCTGCGGAAAGCGCCCAGGTACCGCCACGTCATCGTGATCATGGAGGAGAACACCTCCTACACAAACATCGTTGGGTCCTCCTCCGCGCCATACATCAACCAGGTCATCAACTCGTGTGGGCTGGCCACCAACTACCACAACATCACGCACCCGAGCCTGCCCAACTACATAGGCCTGGCCGATGGCGCGCCTCTCAACCAGCTTGGCCCGCTCGAGAACGATTGCAATCCGGGCCCCGGGTGCCAATCCGACCGGGCCAGCATCTTCAGCCAGGTCGCCTCGGGCGGCGGGTGGCGCTCGTACGAAGAATCGATGCCGCAACCATGCGATGCCTCGGACAGCGGCTACTACGCCGTCAGGCACAACCCCGCCGTGTACTTCCCGGGGCTACCGGACTGCGCTGCCAACGATGTCGGGCTAGGCGCGATCGGCAACTCGCGGCTGCTCCAGGATCTCTCCAGCGAAGCTACCGCGCCGGCGTTTGCCCTGGTCACACCGAATCTGTGCCACGACATGCACGGCGCCGACGGCTGCCCGGGCGACCCGATCCGCGCGGGGGACGCCTGGCTGAGAAACTGGTTGGCGCAGCTCACCGGAACCAGGGTGTACCGCAGTCATGACGCTGCCGTGTTCATTGTCTGGGACGAAGGCGACAGCGGAAACACCGGACAGCGGTGCGCTTTGAACACGCGCGCTCCGGGCTGCCATGTCGCGGCGATCGCGGTTGCTCCGTCAGTCCGCCACCGCACTCGCCTGAAGGCCCTCCTCAACCATTATTCGCTGCTGAAGACGACCGAGGATCTGCTCGGCCTGTCGGAGCTCGGCAGGGCCCGGCCCGCTAGCAGCGCGGCTCCGGGCTTCAATCTCTGAGGCCTGCAGCATGCACGGTCACAATGGGTGAAGATTCCAAGCCGTGCGACGTTCGCTGATCGCGCTGCTGGCGCTGGTGCCGGCGATTCCCATTCTGGCCGGAGTGCTGCTGGTCGGCGGCGCCGCGAGTAGCGGAGGCGCCCGGGCGCCATTCTCCCCGGCCCGCGCCGGGACAGGCCTGCCCCCCGCCGGCCACGCATCCGGCATCCCAACCGGTTCCGGCGCCCTGGTGGCAGTGGTGGTCCGTCGGACCGCGCTGCGGGACAGGCCGGGCGGACGGGCACTGGCGCCGCTGGGCCTCTATACCTCGTTCGGGTCCCGACAGTCCCTTTGGGTCGTGACTCGCGCCGGCGGGTGGCTGGGGGTTCTCAGCCCACAGCTTGGCAACGGCCGCATCGGGTGGGTCCCGCCCACGGCGGTCAGGCTGTTCCGCGATCCGTGGGAGGTCAGGGTCTCTCTCTCGGCACGAAGCTTGAATGTGCTCCACGCGGGCCAAATCGTCGCCCGCTACACGGTGGCCGTAGGCCGGCCCGATGCCCCCACGCCAACCGGGCGGTTCGCTGTCACCGACCGCCTGCTCACGGGCGACCCGAGCGGACCCTACGGCTGTTGCGTGATGGCGCTCTCGGCGGTGTCGCCTCATGCGATCCAGGGTTGGAGCGGAGGTAACCGGATCGCCATCCACTCCACCACGGAGACCTCCACCATTGGTGAGGCGGTGAGCCACGGCTGTGTGCGGGTCACCGTCGCCGAGGGGCGATGGCTGCTCGACCATCTCCCGCTCGGCACGCCTACCGTGATCGGCGCCTGACCCCGCTCAGACGCGCCGGCCCAACCTGGACATCTCGCGCGGAAAATAAGGCTGGACGGTTTCGGCGCCGAGATCTTTCGTGTGGAGAGCCATCGCGCACTGCGGTCTCCCCTCGGAGCCAATTCACCGTCCAACGGCGACGGCGGCATGTCTGCGCGCGCTGGCATTGCCGCCACTAGTGCGACGAAGCCTGGGCGGCTTGCCCTAAACTCGGTCGTCTCGGGGAGCAGCACCGCGGAACTGGACACAGCCATCACAGGAAAGACGAACGACTCCGCCGTCTCGCCGGCGGTCGCGCTCCAGCCGCCCCTCGGCGCACACCTCGTCAGCAGGACCGCCCGCCTCTTCGAGGCGGCGGTGTGGCGATGGCTGAGCCTGCTGACCGACGCCATCGTGGCCTGCCTGGCCGCCAGTGCAGCCGTCGTGGAGGCTCCGGCGGGCCAACAGGCGGCCAGGTGGCCGGCAGTGCTGTTCCCGGTGATCACAGTCGCTGTCATCGCCGTGCGGCGCGGGGGCGACGATCGGCTGTACTCCTCCCGGCTCGAAACCGCGGTGCGCATGCTGGCGGTGGTGTCGTTCTCCACCATGCTGACGATCGCCCTCGCGACGCTCGGGGGCGCTCCGGTCGGCGGTCTCGCCGTCCGGCTTTGGCTCTACGCCTGCGTTTTCTTGAGTCTCGAGCGCATCGTCCTGCTCTCGATCCGCCGCGAGGCTGCTCGCAGCGAGGCGCTGGCCACTCGCACCCTGATCGTCGGCGCGGGAGTCGTCGGGCACCACCTAGCCCATCGCCTGATTCGCGATCGCGGCTACCTCCTGCGGCCAGTTGGCTTCCTGGACAGCGATCCGCTGCCTGAGGCCGGAGCCTCCTCTGCGGCCCGGCGGCTGCCGTTGCTCGGGGGCATCGACGACCTCGGCCCGGCGTTGGCCAGCACGGGAGCGCGGCACGTGATCTTCGCCTTCTCGGTCGAAAAAGATCACCAACTCGCAGCCCAGATCGTCCAGTGTCAGGAGCTCGGCATCGGCGTGTCGGTCGTGCCGCGCCTCTACGAGTGGGTCAACAACCGTGCCACCCTCGACCGGGTCGGCGGGATCCCGCTCGTCACTCTCCATCCCACTGACCCACGTGGGTGGGAGTTCGCGGTCAAGCACGCGCTCGACCGTGTGTTCGCCGCGGCGGCGCTGATCGTCTTGTCGCCGCTGATGCTGCTGGTAGCGGCGGCCGTCCGCCTTTCCTCGCCCGGTCCTATCTTGTTCCGCCAGCGGCGCGTCGGGCGCGATGGCCAGGTGTTCGACCTGCTCAAGTTCCGCACCATGAAGGTCGAGGACCCTGCCTCCAGCGAGTCAGCGCCGGGGTTCAGGCCCCTCCCGGGAGCCGCCCCTGGAGGAGTCGAGGCCGACGATCGTCGAACGCGTGTGGGCTGCTGGCTGAGGCGGAGCTCGGTTGATGAGCTACCGCAGCTCATCAACGTGCTCCGCGGCGGGATGAGCCTGGTCGGTCCCCGTCCCGAGCGTCCGGAGTTCGTGGAGCGCTTCTCCTGTGAGGTGGCGCGCTATGAGCAGCGACATCGCGTGAGGTCCGGCATCACAGGCTGGGCACAAGTCAACGGCCTTCGCGGTCAGACCTCGATCGACGACCGTGTGGAATGGGACAACTACTACATCCAGAACTGGTCGCTGCGACTGGACGGTCGGATCATGCTGATGACGCTGGCTGAGATCCTCCGGCTGCGCGGCTGA
>DASZGO010000269.1:0-13576 GCA_035938755.1 Solirubrobacteraceae bacterium
TGGGCGATACTGGGCTCGAACCAGTGACCTCCGCCTTGTCGAGACGGCGCTCTCCCAGCTGAGCTAATCGCCCGGGAGACAGGGACGTAATGTAGCGGCGGGCGCGGGGAGCCTGGACCGCCGGCTAGCGCCAGGAGACCAGTGCGGCGCTGGCCGCCGGAAGCGAGACCACGTAGCGCTGGTCGGTCGGGCGCAGGGTTTGCGGCTGGGCGGCGCCACCGAGCTGGCCGGAGGTCGTGGTCGCGCCGTAGCTCTGGCCATCCAGCGACACATCACTGGTGGCGGTGAGGCTCGGGGCGGTCAGGCGCTGGAGGGTGGCCGAGACTGTCGTCGGCGCGGGTGGGCGGACTGCGAGCACGAGCGGGTGATGGGGGGAGACGTTGATCAGGACCAGCCGCACCGATCCATCGGGTCCGCGAGTCGCCCAGCGGCGCAGGCCCGGCACGGAATGCCGGATGCCGGTGGCCAGGAAGCGCGAGCCGGGCGGCGCGGCGCGCGAGAAGGCCAGCAGGCCGTAGTACATCGGCTTGACGCTGGCCTGCCAGTGCCCGCCGGGATCGGCGAAGGCAAACGGCTCGTAGGGCACGTCGTTGAGCGTGTGGATGTTGACGCCGTCCACCCCCGCCCGGGCCATGTGGAACAGCGCGTCGAGCGCCCACAGAGCCGACGCGAACGTGTCGCTGACGCCCGACTGTCCCTTGCAGGAGACGCTGTTCAGCTCATCGAGCCGGAGGGGCAGGCCGCGAGCGTGGGCCGCGTGCACGGCCGCGCGAATGTCAGCCGGAAGCGTGGCCGCCTGCAGCGCCAGCAGGTGGGCGAGGGTGGGGGAGACCGGCGAGCTCGAGGCGGTGTAGCAGCGGCGCAGGGGATAGAAGTGGTAGGTCACGAGCCCGGTCCGAGAATCGGCGGCCAGGAACCGTCCCACGCCGCGGACCCACATAGGCGCGCCGGACGCCGGTCCGGCCAGCGGCACCGACGCCGGCAGGTCGGACCCCACACTGCTGAAGTCGTGCAGGAACGACCCGAAATCGTAGGTGGCGGGGCGCCCGGTCACGGGCCGGCCCGCGGCGTCGTTGTACCAGCCGATGGTTCCGTAGACCTCGGGCTCGTTGCCGAGTTCAAACGCACTAACCGCCTGCGGGCCGAGGCGGCTAAGGAGCTCGCGCGCTTCGGTGCCGGCCACCAGGCCGCTGTCCGCCTCCAGGTTGAGACCGAGGATCAGCCGCGCGCCGGCCGCGTTCGCCGTGGCCCGGGCAACGGCCGCCCACTCCGGCGTGAGCGCGTAGCGCACTCCGCCGGGCTTGGTCGCGCCCCGGATCGGCCACCACGACCAGTCGGTGGTGTCACCGCCGAAGCGCAGCACCGGCCGCCCACCCGGATTGACCGCCTGAACCAGGCGGACGAATGTGGGGTTGATAGCTGCTGGATCGCGGCCGGCGTAGGCATAGAGCGAGGAGTATTCGATGGAGAAGCCCACGAAGCCAGCCGGAATGGGGCGGCCGATCGAGGCGCTGGAGACGTCCAATGCGACCGCGCCGCGAGGAATGCTGGGGGCAGCATCGCTGGCACCGTTCAGCGATCCCGTGGCCGCGGCGGCGGCCAGGGCGACGGCGATCAGCCCGGCCAGCGCCGTGGCTCGGCGCCGGCGGTAGGTGCTCGAGTGTGGCACTGGGCGAATTTAGCGACGAATCTCGGTGGGTCCGCATAGCATCCGGTGTAGATGAGACTCGAGCTACCCGATGGCAAGATCCTGGCGCTGGCCGACGGCGCCACCGGCACCGACGCCGCGGCGGCTATCGGCCCGGGGCTGGCTCGGGCGGCGCTGGCGGTGAAGGTGGACGGGGAGGTGCGAGACCTGGCGCGGCCGCTGCCCCCGAGCCCGAACGGGCAGCCGTCACGGCTCGAGGTCATCACCAATCGCAGCGGCGATGACGCGCTGGAGCTGATCCGCCACGACACGGCTCACGTGCTGGCCGAGGCGGTGCTAGAGCTGTATCCAGGGGTGAAGATCTCGATCGGGCCCCCGATCGAGGGTGGCTTCTACTACGACTTCGAATTCCCGAACGGCGTGGTGATAAATGACGAGGACTTCCCGGCCATCGAGGCCCGGATGCGGGAGCACATCGATGCCGATGAGCCGTTCGTCCGCCAGGACGTTCCGGTCTCCGAGGCGCTGGAACGATTCGCGGCCGAGGACCAGGACTACAAGGTCGAGCTGATCGAGGACCTGATCCGGAATGCGGATCCCGCCCACCCGCTCGAGACGGTGAGCCTGTACACCAACGGGCGCTTTACCGACCTGTGCCGGGGCCCCCACTCGCCGAGCACCAAGCGGATCAAGGTGTTCAAGCTGCAGTCGGTGGCCGGCGCATATTGGCGCGGCGACTCGAGCCGGCAGATGCTCACGCGCGTGTATGGGACCGCATTCTTCTCCCAGGCCGATCTGGAGGAGTACCTGGAGAACCTGGAGCGCGCCCGGGCCAACGACCACCGCAAGCTCGGTCCCCAGCTGGGGCTGTTCACGTTCTCCGACGTGTCACCGGGCGCTGCGTTCTGGTTGCCCCGAGGGACGGAGGTGTTCAACGAGCTGGTGGCGCTCAGCCGGGAGATGGGTCGCCCGCGCGGCTACGAGGAGGTGAAGACCCCACAGATCTACGACAGCTCGCTGTGGGTGACCTCCGGCCACTGGGACAAGTACCGAGACAACATGTTCGTGACCGAGTACGAGGGCCGGCAGATGGCGATCAAGCCCATGAACTGTCCCGGTCATTGCCAGCTGTACTCGATGCAACGCCACTCCTACCGCGACCTGCCGGTCCGCTACTGGGAACCCGGGCTGCTCCATCGCCGCGAGCCCGGAGGGGTGCTGCACGGGCTGCTGCGAGTCCGGCACTTCGCCCAGGACGACGCGCACATCTTCTGCACCGAGGAGCAGATCCAGGACGAGGTGGCGGGCGTGCTCGATTTCGCCTTTGCTACCTATGAGATCTTCGGCCTCGACGTCCGACTCGAGCTTTCGACCCGACCCGAACAGCGGATCGGCGCGGATGAACTGTGGGACCGCAGCGAGGCAGCCTTGCAGCGGGCGCTGGAAGCACAGGGCCTCGACTACGTGGTCCACGAAGGCGACGGGGCGTTCTACGGACCCAAGATCGACATGCACATGACCGACTCGCTCGGACGGTCATGGCAGCTCGGGACCTGCCAGCTGGATTACAACTTCCCCGAGCGCTTCCACCTGGTCTATACGGGGGCCGATAACGCCGAACACCAGCCGGTGCTGATTCACCGGGCGCTGATGGGGTCCTACGAGCGGTTCATCGGGATCCTGCTCGAGCACTTCGGCGGCGAGCTGCCCTTGTGGCTGGCGCCCGTCCAGGCCATCGTGCTGCCGATCGCCGATCGCCACCTGGACTACGCCGAGTCTGTACTGACCCGGCTGACCGATGCCAGGCTCCGGGCCGAGGTCGATGCCCGCGGCGAGTCTGTGTCCAAGCAGGTGCGCGATGCCGAGCTGCGCAAGATTCCGTACCTGCTGGTGGTCGGTGACCGTGAGCTCCAGGACGATCAGGTGTCGTTGCGCCAGCACGGCCAGGGAGACCGCGGGACCGTGGCGGTGGACGACGTGATCTCCCAGCTCGGGCGGCAGGTTAATCGCCGCTCCAGGGCGTAGATCCGCGGCTATACTCGATGGTGTTGATCAAAGAGTTCCACCACAACCGGCTCGGCGCCGCTTGACCTCAGCAGGCCACCGAAGCTAGTGCCGGTCCCCAAGAAGTTCGACCGGCGCCCCCCGGAGAGGGACCCCACCCGGATAAACGAACGGATTCGTGTGCCTGAGGTCAGGCTGGTAGGAGAGGACGGCAACCAGATCGGCGTCGTCAAGACCGACGAGGCGCTGGCCTACGCACAGGAGCGTGACCTTGACCTGGTCGAGGTGGCGCCGGAGGCCCGTCCTCCAGTGTGCCGCGTCCTGGACTACTCCAAGTACAAGTACGAACAGGGGCAGAAGCAGAAGGCCGCCCGCAAGCACCAGCAGCAGATCACGATTCGGGAGATCAAGTTCCGGCCCAAGATCGCCCAGCACGACTACGACACCAAGAAGGGCCACGTGGAGCGGTTCCTGCGCCACAAGGACAAGGTCAAAATCACGATCATGTTCCGCGGCCGGGAGGTGACCCACCCCGAACGAGGCACGGCGCTGCTGGATCGCCTGGCCGAGGAGCTGTCGGAGATTGCGGTGATAGAGCAGTCGCCGCTTCAGGACGGCCGTAACATGACGATGATGCTGGCTCCGTCGAAGGCGATACTGGCCGGCGAGCGGGACGGCGACTCGTCGAACGGGCAGGCGGCCTCGTCGGACGAGAAGCCAGCCAAGCACCAGCCCGAGCCCAAGCCGGTCGACGCCGCCGCCTGACCCTTCAGCTCTGCTTTACTAATCGGCTCGATGCCGAAGATGAAGCGACATTCGGGCGCCAAGAAGCGCTTCAAGCTCACCGCCACCGGCAAGGTGCGCGGACGTCGGGCTTTCTCCACCCACATCCTGGAGAAGAAGTCGCCCAAGCGTAAGCGGCGCCAGGCCCGGCCGTCGTGGATCTCCAAGCACGACGAGGCTCGGGTCAAGGAGCTTCTGGGAGCCAAGCGGTCATGACCCGGGTCAAGCGCTCGACTCACGCGCGCAAGAAGCGCCGGGCCACGCTGGAGCTGGCCAAGGGGTACCGCGGCGACGCCAGCCGGCACTACCGGGCGGCCAAGGAGGCCGTGCTCAAGGCCGACCAGTACCGGTACCGCGACCGTCGCAACCGCAAGCGCGACTTCCGCCGCTTGTGGATCACCCGGATCAACGCGGCCGCGCGACAGAACGACCTGTCCTACTCGCAGTTCATGCACGGCCTGCAACTGGCCGGCGTGGAGCTGGACCGCAAGATCCTGGCCGACATGGCCGTCCGCGACGCAGACACCTTCCGACGCTTTGCCGACCGCGCCCGCGAGGCGCTGGCCGCCGGCTGAGCACACAGCCGAACGACCAGCCGCTAAACCGGGCGCCGCTCCTCAGGAGCCGGCGCCCTTTTTTGTCCCATGACCATCACCAGCCACCACAACCAGAGACTCAAGGAGATCCGCAAGCTTCGCCAGCGGCGGCGTTGGCGCGACCGCACCGGGCGCTTCGTGGCCGAGGGCGAGGACCTGCTGGCGGCCGCCGACGCCGCCGGCTGGTCGCCGGTCGAGCGCTACAGCGCTGCGGGCAGCGGGCTGCCGGGCGTGGAGGTCGAGCCGGAGCTCCTGGCCTCGGCCTCCGGTCTGGCGTCGGGCACACGGGCGCTGGCCGTCTACGAGGAGCGGTGGGCCCCCGCTCCCGTCGGTCCGTGGTGCGTCTACCTGCACGGGGTGGCCGACCCGGGAAACGTGGGCACGATCCTGCGTAGCGCGGCGGCGTTCGGCGCCTCGTGCGTGGCTCTGGGACGGGCCACCGCGGATCCGTTCAGCTTGAAGGCGGTGCGGTCGAGCATGGGCGCAGTGTTCGAGGTCCCGCTGTGCAAGGTGGAGGACGTGGGATGCCTGCCGGGGGTGAAGATCGCTCTGGTGCCCAGCGCCGGCGTGCCATTGGGCGATATTGCTCGCCAGGCGAGCGAAATCTCCCACGGGGCCACCCTGCTGGTCGGCGCCGAGCGCCCGGGCCTCCCACCCGAGGTCGTCGATCAGGCCGACCGCGTCGTCCACATCCCCATCCAGACCAACTCGATCAACGCGGCCATGGCGGCCACGATCGCCCTGTACGAGCTCGCAAATAGGATGGCCGCGGATGAGTGAGCAGACCGAGCGCATCGACCAGATCAGGCAGGAGGCCGAGGCGGCGGTGGCCGGCGCCGGCGACAGCCAGGCGCTGGAGGATGCCCGGGTCAAGTACCTGGGGCGCAAGGCGGAGCTGCCCAACCTGTTGCGCCGGGTGGCCGAGCTACCGGCAGAGGACAGGGCCGCCGTGGGGCAGGCGGCGAACCAGGCCCGCCAGGTGATGGAGGAGGCGATCCAGCTCCGCCAGGAAGAGCTCGCGGCCCAGGAGCTCCAGCACCGCCTCGAGCAGGATCGCGTCGACATCACGTTGCCCGCTGATCCGCGGCCGCAGCTCGGGACGCTCCACCTGATCACGCAGACCCGGCGGGAGATGGAGGAGGTGTTCATCGGCTTGGGGTTCAGCGTCGCCGAGGGTCCCGAGGTCGAGACGGCCTACTACAACTTCGACGCGCTCAATACGCCGGTGACCCACCCGTCGCGGCTGACCACCGACACGTTCTACGTCGAGCCGGTGGATGACCTGTTCAACCCGGACACCGTGCTGCTGCGCGTCCACACGTCGCCGGTGCAGATCCGGGCCATGGAGCAGCAGCCGCCCCCGATCTACATCGTGATGCCCGGCCGGGTGTACCGGCCCGATTCGGACGCTACCCACACACCACAGTTTCACCAGCTGGAGGGGCTGGCGGTCGATACGGACGTCACGCTGGCCGACCTCCAAGGCACCCTGCTGGCCTTTGCCCGGGCGATCTTCGGGGAGGAGCGCCAGGTCCGGATGCGCCCGCACTTCTTTCCGTTCACCGAGCCGTCGGTGGAAGTGGATGTCTCATGCTTCAACTGCGGCGATGGGGTGACGGCTGACGGGCAGCGCTGCCCCCTGTGCAAGGGCTCGGGCTGGATCGAGATCCTGGGCGCGGGGATGGTCGACCCCAACGTGTTCGAGCACGTGCGCGAGCACGGCTACGACCCCGAGCAGGTGCAGGGGTTCGCATTCGGAATGGGGATCGAGCGCATCGCCATGCTCAAGTACGGCGTCCCCGACCTGCGGCTGTTCTACGACAACGACGTGCGTTTCCTGGAGCAGTTCTCATGAGGGCCCCGCTGAACTGGCTACGCGAGTACTGCTCGCCTGACCTCGACACCGCCGCCGTGGCCGACCGGCTGACCATGACCGGCACCAAGGTGGAAGCGATCCACCGCCACGGCGTGGGCGGCCTGGAGCACTTCGTGGTGGCCCGGGTGCTGAGCGCCGACCAGCACCCGCAGGCCGACCGCCTGAGCGTATGCACGGTCGACGCCGGCGACGGTCAGCCGCGGCAGATCGTGTGCGGCGCGCCCAATGTGGCGGCGGGCCAGACGGTCGCCGTGGCCAAGCCGGGCGCGGTCATGCCGGATGGCACGACGCTGGGCAAGGTCAAGCTGCGGGGGGTCGAGTCAGACGGCATGATCCTGGCCGAGGACGAGCTGGCCATCGGCACCGAGCACGCCGGCATCTTGGAGCTGCAGGTCGATGGAGCGGCGCCCGGGACGCCGCTGGCCGACGTGCTGGACATCGCCACCGACGTGCTGGAGCTGGAGATCACCTCCAACCGCCCAGATTGCCTTGCGGTGTACGGCGTGGCCCGCGAGCTCCACGCGGCCACGGGAGCGCCGCTCAGTCAACCGCCGTGGTCCGGAGACCCGGGGACGGACGGTCCGGTGGACGGGATCACGGTCGACGTCGCGTGCCAGAAAGACCTGTGCCCGCGGTTCACCGCCCGGGTGTTCGATGACGTGAAGATCGGCCCCAGCCCGCCCTGGCTCAAGGCCCGGCTGATGGCCGCCGGGCAGCGCCCGATCTCCAACGTGGTGGACATCACCAACTACGTGATGCTGGTCACCGGGCAGCCGCTGCACGCGTTCGACCTCGATCGCGTGGCCGGCGGGCAGCTGGTCGTGCGTCGGGCGCGCGACGGTGAGCAGGTGCAGACGCTCGACGGCCAAACCCGGACGCTGGACGGGGAGATGGTGGTGATCGACGACGCCGACGGCCCCACGTCGATCGCCGGCGTCATGGGAGGGGCGCGGTCGGAGGTGGCCGGCGACACGACGCGAGTGCTGATGGAGGTGGCCACGTGGGACGGGCCGAACATCCACCGCACCGCGCTCAGGCTGGGGCTGCGCAGCGAGGCCTCGGCGCGGTTTGAGAAGCAGCTGCAGCCCGAGCAGGCGCTCGAGGCCCAGGCGCTGGCGGCCAAGCTGATGATCGACCTCTGCGGCGCCCGCCTGCGACCCGGAACGATTGACGTGGGCGGCCCCGGGCCGGATCCAATATCCATCCGGCTGCGCGACCGCAGAGTGGGGGGCCTCCTGGGGATCGAGATCCCCCGGGAGCGCCAGCGCCAGATCCTGGAGGCGCTGGAGTTCGGGGTGTCCGAGGCCGAGGATGGGTTGGAGGTCAAGCCGCCGGCATTTCGCCGCGGCGACATCACCCGAGAGGCTGACGTGATCGAGGAGGTGGCTCGGCTGGGCGGGCTCGACCAGCTCCCGGCCACGCTGCCCTCCCGGCACGGTGCGATCGGCCGCCTGACCCCGCGTCAGAAGCTCCGTCGCCGGGCGGCGGACATCCTGGCCGCCCAGGGCCTGCACGAGATTGTCGGCTGGAGCTTCAACGGCCCCGAGCTGCGCGACAAGCTCCGTCTGGGCCCCGAGCAACCGGAGGTCGAGCTGCACAACCCCATGTCGGCTGAGCAGTCGCGCATGCGGCGCACGTTACTCGGCTCGCTGCTCGACGTGGCGGCCCGCAACCACGCCCAGGGAGCCAGCGAGCTGAGGCTGTTCGAGACGGGGGCGGTGTTCCTACCCGTGGCCGGAGAGCCGCTGCCCCGTGAGCCGTACCAGGTCGGCGGCCTGTTGTATGGCCCGGCGCGGCCGGCCAGCTGGCGTGAACCCGAGCCGCCACGGGCCGACTTCTTCGCCGTCAAGGGGGTGGTCGAGGCCCTGCTCGCCGGCCTGGGCTCAACGTTCACGCTGGAGCGCGCCGGCGATCTGTTCCTGCACCCGGGCCGGGCGGCGGTGATCGCCATCGACGGGCGCAGCGTGGGGTGGGTGGGCGAGGTGCACCCGTTGGTGGCTGGGAGGTGGGACCTCGAGGACACCGTCGCCGCGTTCGAACTCGACCTCGACGCGGTACCGGAACCGCGGACGCCCGGCTACCGGGACGTGACGAGCTTCCCGGCGATTCTGGAGGACCTGGCGGTCGTGGTACCGGACACGGTGACCGCGGCTCAGGTGCGGGAGACGATCCTGGCCGCCGGAGCGCCGCTGCTCCGGGACGCCCAGGTGTTCGACGTGTACCGCGATTCCGAGCGCCTGGGGGCCGGCAACGTCTCGCTGGCGCTGCGGCTTGTGTTCCAGGCCGGTGACCGGACGCTGACCGACGAGGAGGTAGCCGAGCGGCGAGCTCAGATCGCACAGGCGCTGGAGCGCGAGCTGGAAGGGAGGATCCGTGCCTCCTAGCGTGGCCGTGTTCGGGGCGGCCGGGTTCACCGGGGCCTTGACGGCCCGGCTGCTGTATGGCCATCCCACGTTCGAGCTGCTGTGGCTGACCGCCCGCAGCGAAGCGGGTCGGACCCTGGGAGAGCTCTACCCCCAACATCGAGTGCCGCTGGTGCTCGAGGAGCTCGACCTCGACCGGCAGGCCGACGTCGACGCGGCAGTAGTGGCCTACCCCCACGGTGCGGCGGCCCAGCTGGTGGCCGAGCTGCGCGAGCGCGGCGTGCGAGTCGTCGATCTGTCGGCCGACTTCAGGTTCCGCGATCCCACGGTGTACGCCGAGTGGTACCGCGAGCATCCGGCTCCCGAGCGGCTGGACGAGGCCGTGTACGGCTTGCCCGAGCGCTACCGCGAGCAGATCGCCGCCGCCGACCTGGTGGCCAATCCCGGCTGTTATCCCACCGCCAGCTTGCTCGCCCTGGCCCCGCTGGCCGCTGAGGGTTTGGTGGAGGGCGTGGTTATCGACGCCAAGTCGGGGGCGTCGGGCGCGGGGCGAGCGGCCACCGAGAAGACCCATTTCGTCACCGTGGATGAAAACGTCAGCGCCTACGGTGTGCCGCGGCACCGGCACACCCCGGAGATCGAGCAGGAGCTGGCCGCGCTGGGTTGCCCGGTGGCCATCTCGTTCACACCGCACCTACTCCCCCTCGACCAGGGCGAGCTGGTGTCCTGCTACGTGGACACCAACGGCCGGCTGGACGGTGCCGCCCTGGCCGAGCTGTACCGCGGGTTCTACGCCGGGGAGGAGTTCGTGGAAGTGGTGGCCGCACCCCCCGGGGTGCGCGAGGTGCGGGAGACGAACTTCTGCCGCATCTCGGTCCACCGCGACGACCGCACGGGGCGGGTGATCGTGTTCGGGGCGATCGACAACCTGTGGAAGGGCGCGGCGTCCCAGGCCGTGCAGAACCTCAATCTGATGTTCGGGCGACCGGAGGGGGAGGGGATTTCGTGAGCGCTCCCGAGTTCTTCCGCTCGCGCTGGATCGAGGCTCCGCCGCACGTGGCCGAGGACCCGGCGGGCGGCCTGCCGCGGGGCTTTCGCGCCGCTGGGGCGGCCGGCGGCATCAAGCCCAGCGGGGAGCTGGACCTCGGCCTGGTGGTGTCCGACGCGCCCGGGACCACGAGCGCCGCACGCTTCACCCGGTCGGGCACCCAGTCGGCTCCGGTGCTGCTGTGCCTGGACCGCTGCGATCTGGCGGGGATCCGCGCCGTGGTCGTGAACTCGGGCAACGCCAACGCCGCCACCGGCGTTCCGGGACTCGAGGACGCGGCCCGGATGCAGGGCTCGGCCGCGGTGGCCAGCGGGGTGCGCACCGAGAACCTGGTGGCCGTGGCCTCGACCGGCGTGATCGGGGTGCCGCTGCCCGTGGACGCGGTGACCCGCGGGATCGCGGCCGCCGCCCATCAGCTCCGCGCCGACGGCGACGGCGAGTTCGCCGACGCGATCCGGACCACCGACGCCTTCTCCAAGCGGGGCTGCCTCGACGTGAGGCTGGAGGCGGGAACAGTGCGCCTGACCGCCCAGGCCAAGGGCGCGGGCATGATCTCGCCCGGCTTTGCCACGCTGCTGTGCTTTGTGCAGACCGACGCCGAGCTGGCCCCGGAGGTGTGCGACCTCTTGCTGGGTGTGACGGTGAAACGGTCATTTGAGCGCATCAGCGTCGACGGCCAGCTGTCCACCAGTGACACTGTGATCCTGCAAGCCAGCGGTGAGTCTGGGCTGCGCGTCGAGCCGGAGACCGACGATGAGCTGCGCTTCGGTGAAGCCCTCGACGTGCTGCTGCGCCAGCTGGCGCTGGACATCCTCCGCGACGGCGAAGGGGCCCGCCGGGTGGCCCGGCTGGTGGTGCGAGGTGGCGACCCCGACGGCGTGGACCGGGTGGCCCGGGCGGTCGCCGATTCATCGCTGGTCAAGACCGCGCTCTACGGCGGCGACGCCAACTGGGGGCGGATCGTCCAGGCGGTGGGCATGGCCCTGCCCGGGACGGCACCGCTGCCGCTCGACATCTCGATCGAGGGCGTACAGGTGTGCGGGCGGGGCGCCAACGTCCCGTATGACCCGGCCGCCCTGGCGGCCGCAGTGCAGCGCTCGGAGGTCGAGTACGAGGTGTCGCTACCCGGCGAAGGGGCCGAGGTGGAACGGTTCTTCTCCGACCTGGGCCACGAGTACGTGACGATCAACGCGGAGTACACCACCTGATGCGCGATGTAGCCACCCTCCTTGAGGCGCTGCCCTACATCCGCGAATTCCATGGTCGCACCGTGGTGATCAAGTACGGCGGCGCGGCCATGACTGAGCCGGAGCTGAAGGAGGACTTCGCCCGCGACGTGGTGCTGCTCAAGTACGTGGGCCTGAACCCCGTGGTCGTACACGGGGGAGGGCCGGAGATCACCAGCTTCATGGAGCGGCTCGACCTGCCGGTGCAGTTCGTGGACGGCTTGCGGGTGTCTGACCCCCAGACGGTCGAGGTGGCCAAGATGGTCTTGGTGGGCAAGGTCAACAAGGACATCGTGTTGCTGATCAACCGTCACGGCCAGCCCGCGGTGGGGATCAGCGGCGACGACGGGATGCTGTTCCGGGCCGCCCGCCAGACCGCGCCCTCGGGTCAGGACATCGGCTTCGTGGGCCGGATCGAGCGGGTCGACGTGAAGCTGCTCAATCACATCTCGGCCGACTACATCCCGGTGGTGGCCAGCGTGGGCGCCGACCGGGAGGGCAACTCCTACAACATCAACGCCGACGAGGCGGCCGGCGCGGTGGCCAGTGCCCTGGGTGCCTACAAGCTGATGTTCCTGACCGACGTGCCCGGCTGGCTTCAGGATCCCCAGGACCCGGCAAGTCGCATCTCCGAGGCCAACGCCGACCAGGTCGAGGCTGCGCTGGACGGGGTGGCCGGGGGAATGCGGCCCAAGCTCCAGGCCTGCGTGGACGCGATCCACGGCGGGGTCTCCTCGGCCCACATCGTCGACGGGCGGGTGCCGCATTCGTTGCTGCTGGAGCTGTTCACCGACGCCGGCCAGGGCACGAAGATCGGGCCGGCCGCTTGATGACGGCCAGCCTCGAACAGCTGCAGGACCTGGAGCGCCAGTACGCGATCCCCACGTACGCCCGCAATCCGGTGCAGTTCGTGCGGGGAGAGGGAGTCCGGCTGTGGGACGACGAGGGGCGCGAGTACCTGGACTTCCTGGCCGGGATCTCGGTCCTGAACGTGGGGCACTGCCATCCCCGGGTGGTCGAGGTGGTGCGCGAGCAGATGGGCCGTCTGAGCCACGCCACCAACCTGTACTACACCGAGCCCGCTATGCGGCTGTCCGCCCGGCTGGCTCAGAGCTCGCTAGGCGGCAAGGTGTTCCTCACCAACTCGGGAGCCGAGGCGATCGAGGCGGCGCTCAAGCTGGCCCGCCGGGCCCGTCCCCGGGGCAAGATCGTGGTGTTTCACGACGGGTTTCACGGGCGCACCTACGGCGCGCTGTCGGCCACCCCGCAGGAGTCAAAGCAGGCGCCGTTCGCGCCGTTGGTCCCGGGCTTCGAGGCGGTGGCCAAGGACCCAGAGGCGCTCGGGGCCGCCGTGGACTCGGACACCGCGGCCGTCCTGCTCGAGCCGATCCAGGGTGAGACCGGGATAAACGTGCTGCCCGAGGAGCTGCTCCAGGCCGCCCGGGCCGCGTGCGACCGCACGGGCGCCGCGCTGCTGTTCGACGAGATCCAGACCGGGATGGGACGCACGGGCTCGCTGTGGGCCTACGAGCAGATCGGGGTGGTCCCCGACGCCATGACCACCGCCAAGGCGCTGGGCGGCGGGCTGCCGATCGGCGCGCTGGTCACCGGCCAGCGGCTGGCCGACGTGCTCCGCCCGGGCGAGCACGGCTCGACGTTCGCCGGCGGTCCGGTGGTCGCCTCGGCGGCGCTGGTGGCCCTGGACGTCTGTTCTGACCTCGAGTTGCTGGCGCGGGTCCGTGGGCTGGGCGAGCGGCTGGCCGCGGCCCTGGCCGAGGTCCCGTTCGTGGCCCGCGTGCGCGGCCGCGGGCTGATGCTGGCCATCGACATGGTCGATGGCACGGACGCGGTGACGCTGGCCCGACGCGCGCTGCTGGAGCAGCGTTTGGTCGTCAATGCCACCGGCCCGGGGACGATCCGGCTGGAGCCCCCGCTGATCGTGTCCGAAGCCGAGATCGACGAGGCCGTGAACAGATTGAAAGCATTGGCGGCGTGATGGAGGCCCTACCCCAGCCCACCAGCTCGTACGAGG
>DASZGO010000270.1:0-7722 GCA_035938755.1 Solirubrobacteraceae bacterium
GTGCCCTCGTAGGTGTGAATGGCCTCGATGTCCGCCATGTGACGGATCACGTGGTTCTCGAGCAGGATGCCGTTGCCCCCGAGCATGTCCCGGGCGTCGGCGCACACCTGGCGGGCCTTGCGGGTGTTGTTGAGCTTGGCCAGGCCAGCGATCGTGTCGCTCAGCGCACCGCGCTCGGCCAGGCGGCCGAGCTGCAGGCAGTACAGCTGCATCGCCGTGACCTCGGCCAGCATCTTGACCAGGCGGTCCTGGATGATCTGAAAGCTGCACAGCGGCCGGCCGAACTGATGTCGCCGCTTGACGTAGGTCAGCGCGGTGTCGTAGGCCGCCACCGCGTGCCCGAGCGCCGCCCAAGCGCAGGTGCTGCGGGTGCCGGCCAGCACGCGCGCTGTGTCTTTGAAGCTGGCGGCCCCGGGTAGCCGGTTGGCGTCCGGCACGCGCACCCCGTCCAGGGTGATGTGCGCCTGCCATACGGCGCGCAACGAGCCCTTGCCCTCGATCACCCGGGCCTCGTAGCCGGGCGTCCCGCGCTCGACCAGGAACCCGTGGACCTGACCGTCCTCGCTGCGGGCCCACACCACGATCACGTCGGCCAGGCTGCCATTGCCGATCCAGCGCTTGGTTCCGTCGATCACATAGGTGTCGCCGTCCTGCCGGGCGGCGGTCTCGAGAGCCACCGAGTCGGAGCCGTGATCGGGTTCGGTAAGGGCGAACGCGCCGAGCTTCTCCAGGCGCGCCATGGCCGGCAGCCAGCGCTGCTTCTGCTCCTCGGAGCCCAGCATGGCGATCGACTTCATGGCCAGGCCCGACTGAACCCCCAGCAGCGTGCCCAGGCTGCCGTCGCCACGGTTGAGCTCCATGTGCACCAGGCCGCAGGCGATCGGGCCGAGTCCCGGGCAGCCATAGCCTTCGATGTCCTCGCCCACGATTCCCAACTCGCCCAGCCGGCGGATCAGCGGCCAGGGCAGCTCGGCGCGCTCCCAGTAGTCCCCGATCACCGGCACCACCTCGTCGTCCACGAACTCACGCACGCGGCGCAGCACGTCGAGCTGCTCATCGCTCAGCTGCTCGCGCAGGAAGAAGTAGTCGGTGGCCAGCGCATGACCCAGCTGGCCGGCGGCCGCCGGGGTCACGCTGTCAGCTCCGGCTCGGCCAGCGCGGCGGCGATCGCCCGGTAGGCCTTGCGGTTGAAGACCAGACCGGTGTGGCTGCCCGTGACCTCGACGCAGTCGCCGTAGGGGATGATGCAGCCCTCCCAGCGCACGACGCCGTCGCCCTTGCTGTAGATGCTGGTCAGGTGGACCTGGTCGGAGGGAAACGCGGTCGTGTAGTCGCGCGTGAAGCTGCACCGGCAGTCGGGGGACAGGCAGCGCTCGTCCCGGGCTCGCCCGGTGGCCCGCAGCCCGCGCTGGGTCGCGGCCACGGCGAACAGGGTGGGCGCGCTCACCCCGAGCATTCCGTTGAGGTCGGCCCCCAGGGAGATGGCATGCGAGACGTACTGAGGCCGGCGCGCGGCCAGGGCGCGGGCGTAGTGGCCCCCGCGACTGTGGCCGATCAGCGCCACCCGGCGGCCGTGGCGGCGGTGCAGGCCCGCGACCTGGCGCTCGACCCGCTCCAGGGCGCGCTCCGAGCAGCCAATGTTGGACACGAACCCGCACGTCCGCGGCCGGTAGCCGAGCCGCCACAGCCACCCGGCGAGCACGGCCAGTGTCTGGTCGCCGCCGCCGAACCCGGGCATCAGCACCACCGGCCGGCCGTCGCCCCGGGGCAGGCCGGGACCGCCCAGGAACAGTGGGTCCACGCTGAGGCGGATCAGCTCGAGCAGCCAGCGGGTCTCGGCCAGCGGCCGACCCCACCAGCGCTGGTCGCGCTCGATATCTGGAGCGGTCGCCGTCATGCCGCGTGCACGTAGCTGCCGGGCGCCTTGGCCAGCGCCTTGTGTTTGCGGGCGCCCAGCCGCCGGGGCGCCGGCACCGTGTCGCCCGAGCGCTCGGCCAGCCACTGGACGTAGTCCGGCCACCAGCTGCCCTGGTGGGTGGCGGCCTGGCCCAGCCATGCGTCGGTGTCCGGCGGGTTGTCCTCCGCCACCCGGTAGCTCGCTCGCGACTGGGTTCGGTCCTCGGCCGGCGGGTTGACCAGCGCCTGGATGTGCCCGCTGGTAGAGAGCACGAACCGCGACTGGCCGCCCAGCAGCTGCGTGCTGCGGTACGCGTTCTGCCAGGGGATGATGTGGTCGTTCGACCCAGCCACTACGTAGGCGTCTAGGTCGACCGAGGCCAGATCGACGGGCGTGTCCAGGACCGTGAGCGCACCCGGGCTGGTGAGCGAGTTGTCGAGCGCGACCCGGATGAAGTCCCGGTGCAGGCCGGCGGCCAGCCGGACCGAGTCCTGGTTCCAGTACAGGATGTCGAAGGCCGGCGGATTCTTGCCCAGCAGGTAGTTGTTGACCACGTAGCCCCAGATCAGGTCGTTGGGCCGCAGCCAGGCGAACACGCCGGCCAGCGAGCGGCCGTCGAGGTAGCCCTTGCGGGCTGACTCGGCCACCGCGGCCGCCGCAACCTCCCGGTTGACCAGGGCCGAGGTGGTTCCGGCGCGGTCGTTGTCCAGCGCGGACACCATCAGGGTCAGGCTGGCCACGTCCGACAACCGGCCGCTGTGAGCCAGGTGGGCGAGCGTTCCGGCGGTGATGATCCCGCCGCTGCACGCGGCGTTGAGGTGCACGCTCGGCTGGCCCGTGATCTCGGCCACCGCGTCCCGAGCCCCGAGTACCGCCTCGGCATAGGTATCCAGATCGAAGTGGCCATGGGCCTGGTCCGGGTTGCGCCACGAGATGACGAACACCTGCTGACCCTCGCGAACCAGGTACTCGACCATGCTGCGGCCCGGCGCCAGGTCCAGGATGTAGTAGCGGTTGATGGTGGGCGGGACGAACAGCAGCGGCAGGTCCCGCACCTGCTCGGTCTGGGGCTGGTAGTGGATAAGCTCGAACACGTCGGTCCGCAGCACCACCGAGCCCGGGCTCTGCGCCAGGTTCTCGCCGACCTCGAACTTGGTCGTGTCGACGGTGGCCGGCAGCCGGGGCGAGCGCGAGATGTCCCGGGCGAACCGGCGCCCACCCCGGACCAGGTTGGCCCCGCCCTGATCGATGATCTCCCGGAGCACCGCCGGGTTGGACCAGGGGAAGTTGCTCGGGGCGAGCGCGTCGAGCACGTTGCCGGCGGCGAACCGCGCCTGGCGCTCGGTGCGCCAGTCCAGGTCGGCGTCATCGATCAAACCGTCAACCGTGTCTACGACGGCCAGGTAGGACTGAAGCGTCCGGCGCAGCAGCCAGTTCTGCTCCCACGCCGGGTCGGTGAAACGGCGGTCGCCGCGCGGCGGGGTGAGCCCGGAGCGGCCGGTCAGCACCCCAGCCAGCTCGCCGGTCAGGGCGCCCATCCGCCGCGCGGTACGGTCGGGGTGGCGGGCCAGCCCGGCCACCGCCTTGGTGGCGGCGGCCGGCTTGAGGAAGCGGCTGGCGCCGCCCCGCTCGACCGCGGCGTCGGTGAGCAGGACGTCGAGCGCGGCCCGCGAGGCGCCCATGGCCCCGGTCGAGGTCTTGCGGTCCATGGAGGCGGCCATTACGACTGCCCTCCTGCCGTGATCGAATCCGGCGCCGCGATCTGGCGCTTGAGAATCTTGCCGGTCGAGGTCTTGGGCAGCTCGTCGACCAGCCACACGTACCTCGGGTACTTGTAAGCCGCCACCCGCTCCTTGACGAACTGGCGCAGCTCGTCCGCGTCGGCGCCCGCGCCGGGCTTGAGTGCGACGGCCGCGGCGACCTCCTCGCCCAACTCGGAGTGGGGGATCCCCAGCACCGCCACCTCACGCACCGCCGGGTGCTCGTACAACACCTCTTCGAGCTCACGGGGATACACGTTGTAGCCGCCGCGGATGATCAGCTCCTTCTTGCGGTCGACGATGAAGAAGTACCCGTCGGCGTCGACCCGTCCGATGTCGCCGGTGTAGAACCAGCCGTCGCTGTCAATCGTCTCCGCCGTGGCCTCCGGGCGATTCCAGTAGCCCTGCATCACGTTGTGGCCGCGGATCGCTACCTCGCCGCGCTCGCCGGGTCCAACCTCGCGGCGCTTGTCGTCGACCAGCCGCATCTGCACTCCCTCGACTGGTGTGCCGATCGATCCCGGCTTGCGCTCTCGATCGGGGTGGTTGAAGCAGGCCACCGGGGACGTCTCGGACAGGCCGTAGCCCTCCAGCACCGCGCAGCCGAAGGCGGACTCGAACGCGTGCAGGATCTCCGGCGCCAGCGCCGCGCCGCCGGACACGCAGATCCGCAGCGTCGAGACGTCGAACCGTTCGCGACTGGGGTGATGCAGGAGCGCCGCATACATGGTCGGGACGCCCTCGAACACGGTCACTCCCCGCTGCGTGATGGTCTCCAGCACCGCGTCCGGATCAAATCGGGGGACGAGCGCCAGGGACGCGCCGACGCTCACCACGACGTTGAGGCCGCACGTCTGGCCGAAGGCGTGAAACAGCGGCAGCGCGCCCAGGATCACGTCCTCGGTGCCCACGGCGAACAGCCGGCGGCTCACGTCGGCGTTGACGGCCAGGTTGGAGTGCGTGAGCTGGGCGCCCTTGGGCGTGCCCGTGGTACCTGACGTGTACAGGAGCACCGCGACGTCCTCAGGCTTCCGTTCGGCCACGTCCTTCAGCGGCGCCTGGTCCGCCAGCAGCTCGGCGAACGAGCCGTGAGGACCGACCACGATGCACTCAGCTCCGGCCGCCTGCGCTCCGGCTCGGACCGACTCGGCCATCTCGGGCCACCCGAACACCACCTGGGCCCCGGAATCCGCGAGGTAAAACGCCACCTCGCGCTCCTTGAGCAATGGGTTCATCGGCACCACCACTGCGCCGGCGCGCAGCGCGCCGTAGTACGCGATGGCAAATTCCGGCACGTTGGGCAGCATCACGCCGACGCGGTCGCCCGGGCGCACTCCGCGCTGGCGGAGCAGGGCGGCCAGCCGCGCCGCCGCGTCGTCCAGCTGTTCGTAGGTCAGCGCGTCGCCGCCCAGCCACAGCGCGGACCGCTGTGGATGCTGTGCCGCGGTCCGGGCCAGGTTGTCGGCCAGGTTCTCGGTCCTCTTTGTCAGCATCTTGTCTCCATCGTCGGGTTGGCCATAGCCTGGCGCCCGGGCGCGCGGATGACGATGAGAGCGGGCCACGAATTTGTGGCCCGAGCCATTGTGTTCGGCATACAATCGCCGCAGAGGAGAGAGTGGCCGCCACCCGCCCCCAGACTCGCCGGGCGCCCACCCCCCGGGCCGACGCCGTGGTCAAGATCATCTCGCAGCTGAGCGAGCAGATCGAGCAGCTGACCGATGCCGCGATGGACGAGATCTTCGCCGGGATCCCGGCCTACGAGACGACCGTCGCACAGGCGTTCGTCAACGACGTGCGCGAGCATGTACACGAGCACTACGAAGCGGTGCTGACCACTCTGGAGCGGGGCCACGTGGTCACCCACGAGGACCTGGTGTTCGTGCGTAAGCACGCGGCCCAGCGCATCGGCATCGTTTCGGTGGCCGATTTCATCAACGCGTTCCAGGTCGGCCAGCGCGTACTCATGGACGCCAGCATCGCCCTGGCCGTGGATGAGCCGTCCCGCCGCGCGGTGCTCTCGCTCGTCACCTCGATCGCCCGCTATTTCGACGTGGCCATCGCCCACTCCGCCGACGTGTATCTGGAGGCCGAGCAGCTGCTGGCCTCGACCGGGGAGCGAGTACGCCGAGACCTGCTGGAGGATCTGCTGGCGGGCACTCCACCGCCACCCGGCCCCCGCCTGGACGCCGCGCGCGCCGCGGGGTTGGAGCAGGCCAGTGCCTGCCTGGTCATCGCGGCCCGGCCCACTATTCCGGTTGATGATCCGCACGCCTTGCGCTCGGCCGCCACCGCATTGGCCCGGGCGACGCGGCTCGCCGTGCAGCCGCTCACGGTGGTTCGCCACGACGAGCTGGTGGTCGTGGCGCCGGTGCCACCGGACTCGGCCCGGGATCTAGTGGGCGGCCTTACGCAGGCCCAGCGACGGCTGGCCGCGGGCAAGATCTCACTGGCCGTGGGCATGAGCACCGTGTACGAGGGCCTGGCTGCCGTGGGAGATGCGTACCGGGAGGCCGTGTCGGCCCGCGACCGGCTGCTGCCGAACCCGGGAGTGGTGGCGCTGCCCACGATGACGATGTTCGAGTACCTGACGATGCGCGGTGACCGCACGGCTCGCCGGATCGTCCCGCCGGCCATTCAGCAGTTCGTGGCCGAGGATATGCGGGCGGGGGGTGCGCTGTTGGACACCCTCCAGGCCTACGTCGCGGCCGACCTCAACGCCAAGCTGGCCGCCGAGCGGCTCCACATACACGTCAACACGGCCCACTACCGCTTGGCCAAGATCGCCGAGCGGACCGGCTGCGACCTGCGCCGGATCAGCGACGTGATCGAGCTGCGCATCGCCACCCGCCTGGCGTCGGGTTCGGCTAGCGATTAGTTTCTCCCGGGAGGCGGGAGGCTGTCTCGCGCCCGCTGGCGCTCGCGCTCTTCGAGTTGCAGAACCCGGCGTCGGGCGCGGTCTTGGCGCAGTCGCTCTGCCTCCGCCTCGAACCGGGCGTTGTGCGGCGGAGGCTTCCCCTCAAGCTCCCACCACGGCTTCTCCTCGTGCGTGGCCACCGCTGCCGTTATCGACTTGTGGCGGAGAACGACTTGAGTGGGCAGGATGAGCGCTCGACCACCAGTCCACCCGGCAGCGCGGCGGGTGCCGAACGCGTTTCCGCGGGAACGTTTCTCACGCCGGTTCCGTCCGCAGTCCGCCCTAGGCTATCGAACATGTGTTCTGTTGTGGAGAGTCCAGTGCAGTCCAGTTGGTCATGCCCGCCGGTGGCCCCGTCTGACTCGCGTCTAGAGGACCTGGAGCGCGAGATCTGCGAGCTGGCGGGGCATCTGGCGGCCGGGACCTGCCGGTGGCTCCTGCTGATCGCTGAGTTCGATCGGCTGCGCGGCTGGGCGTCGTGGGGCGCCAAATCGTGCGCCCACTGGCTCGGCTGGCGGTGTTCCCTGGGACCTGGGACAGCCAGAGAGCACGTTCGGGTGGCTCGAAGTCTGGCCGAGCTGACGTTTGTGAGAACAGCATTTGCGCGCGGGGAACTTTCGTACTGCAAGGTCCGAGCGATCACGCGCGTGGCCACGCCCGAGACCGAGGAGCGGTTGGTGGAGCTTGGCCGGCACGCGACCGGCGGCCAGCTTGAGCGGGTGGTGCGCGGCTACAAGGGAGCGCTTGAGGCCACCTTGGAGAACGCACAGCGGGTCCACGAGCGACGACGGCTGAACCTCATCCGGGAGGACGATGGGTCGGTACGAGTGGAGGGACGGCTGTCCGCGGAAGCTGGAGCGCTCGTCATGGCTGCTCTGGACGCAGCCGAGCGCTCAACCCCGCCGCCCGATGCGCGGACCGATCCTCCCACCGGCGACGATTGCGCGGACACGACCGCGGAGATGCGCCGGGCCGACGCGCTGGTGGAGCTCGCCCGGACGGCACTGGCGGCTGATGAATCGCTCGGAGCAGACGGCGATCCCGTCGAGCTGGTGGTGCACGTGGATGCGGCGACACTGGCGCACGATCAGATTCAGGAGCGATGCGAGCTGGACGATGGCCCATCGCTGGCGCCGGAGACCATGCGCCGG
>DASZGO010000271.1:0-2391 GCA_035938755.1 Solirubrobacteraceae bacterium
GCCCAAACCGGTGGCTATATCCGTGGGGTCGAGTGCCTCTCCGGCCAGCGTCTTGCGCATGGCGTCCACCGCCTTGAGCAGCGGGTCGACGAGGGTCTCGGGAAGCTCGCCCTCATCCCGGCAGCTGGACAGCCGGTCCTCTGCGGCGTGGCTCAGCGCCGACAGCTGCTCCCAGCCCAGGATGGCCGCCGTGCCCTTGATCGTGTGGGCGTCCCGAAACAGCGAGTCGATGGTCTCCGGCTGAGCGCTGGCGCCGACATCGAGCTCGAGCAGCGAGCCCTCCATCCGGTCGAGCCGCTCGCCCACCTCGACCCGCGCCATCTCCAGAAGCTCTTGGTCCACCTAGGGCTCCGGCTGGGCGGGGACCGACGCTTGGGTCAGCGTGTCCAGCAGGGTGGGCAGGTCGATCAGGCCGACCAGGGTCCCGTCACGCAGGCTGGTGCCCACCAGGTACGGGGAGTCCGAGGTGCCGGTGGTGGGGGTCGCCGGGCCGACGTCCAGCACGTCGTCCACCACGAGTCCGGCTCGTCGATCGGCGTCCTCGACCACCACGATGCGACGGGGTTCGGCCGCCTGCTCCAGACCCATGACCTGGGCCAGGTCGACGATCGGCATCACCTGCCCTCGGAGGTTTCCCACCCCGATGATGCCGCTTGGGGCCCCGGGCACCGGGGTGAGCGGGCCGGTTTCGGTGATCTCCAGCACGCCTTCGACTGGGAGCGCGTACTCCTCCTCGCCCAGCCGGACCCGCACCTGGCCGGCGGCGATTACGGGCGAGCCGGCGATGAGCCTGGCTCCGGGGCCGCACCGTTTGCCACGGCAGTGCCGTTCTCGCTGGCCAACCGCGTCAGTTCCTCGAGCCGCAGCCCCAGCTCGGACACCACGTCGGACACCCGCCGGGCCGAATCCAGGCGCTGCTCCTGCTCCGTGGCCAGCTGTTCAGCCGCCGCCCGGACCTCGATCATCGCCGTGGACACCTGCTCGGCCGCCTGCTTCTGTTGCTCGGTGGCCCGCAGGCTCTCCTCCAACACCTCGGCGGTGGAGTCCATCAGCTCGCCGACCTCCTGGGCCTGCTTGGTCCCCTGCTCGGTGGCCATGATCGTGGCGTTGGTCTCGTCCTGCACCGAGGTGATGATCTGCCGAATCTCCTCGGTCGAGCGAATCGAGCGCTCGGCCAGCTTGCGCACCTCGGTAGCCACCACGGCGAATCCCTTGCCCGCCTCCCCAGCGCGCGCCGCCTCGATGGCCGCGTTGAGGGCCAGCAGGTTGGTCTGGTCGGCGATGTCGTTGATCAGGTTCAGCACCTCCCCGATCTTCTGACTGCGCTCGCCCAGCGTCAACGAGCGCTCCGAGATCGCTCCCACCTGATCCTGCATGGTGCGCATGAGCTCGTTGGTCTGCTCGATCGCATTGGTTCCCGCCTGGGCGTTGGTGGCGATCGAGGACGCGGTGGCGTTGAGCTCCTCGGCGGTCGCGGCCACCTCGGCGATGGCCGCCGACTGCTGGCTGGTGGCGGTCGACGCTTCGGCCGAGGCGGATGCCATCTCGGCCGCAGCCTCGCTCAATGTTTGGGCCGAGGTCCGCACGAGCTCAAGCTGCTCCAGCTGGCGGCGGATGCGCTCAAACTGCTCGTCGGCCTGCCGGAACAGGCGGTTCAGCAGCCGCCCGGCAAACAACGCGACCAGCACGGCCAGAACCGCCAGCACCGCCGCCGCGATGGCCACCGCCGTGGCGGTGGAAGCGTTCGAGTCGGCGTTAGCCACCGCGCGGGCCGACTGGATCTCCTGATCGGCGATCTCCTTGTCCAGAGTCCCCTCGAGCTGGGTGATCGCCGCGTCGAACACCTTGGCCGGCCCGATGGCCTGTGGAGTGCCGGCCACCGGTTGCACCGTCGACGTGAACAGGTTGTCGAGGCTGGTCTGTCCCTTCTGGAGCGCCTGGACCGCCTGCACGTCGCCGGAGTCGAGTCCGGGCGTGGCCAGCAACGCCTGGAGGTGACGACTCAGCTCCGCCCGGCGCGCGGCCAGGTCAGCCAGTCCAGCGGAGCTGGGATGGGTCGCGTAGGTAGCCACGATCCCTCCCTCGTCGGTGATCGCGTTACGCGCGCCCAGGGAGTGGAGCTCGATCTGGCGCTGGTTCAGCGCGTTCTTGTCGGCGTTGCGCGACACGGTGTAGCGCCAGATAGACACCCCGACCATGACGGCCGACAGTGAAACCACGACCGTGACGACCACGCTGGCCGCTCGCCCACCCAGCCTACCCCCGACGCGCTTCACGAGCCCATGCTTCCTCTCCTTGGTATCTCGGTGATCGTACCGCCAGCGCAGGCCGACTTCATAGCCATCGGCCTCCGGGCGGGCCGCTTGCGCGGCCGATGACCGCAGCCGGGGT
>DASZGO010000272.1:0-2375 GCA_035938755.1 Solirubrobacteraceae bacterium
GGAAGCGCCGCCAGCTTCTCGGCCGTGGTGTCGTCCCGGATGTTCTCGTCGTGCTCAAACGTCCGCCCGGGCTGCTTGCGGGTGCCGGGGATCTCCACCGGATGGATCTCCTGGGCCAGGCGGCCGCTGTCACGGGCGGCAGCCGCCCTGGTGTGCGAGCGCAGCGCGAATGCGTCGATCTCCTCTCGGGACAGGCCGTAGCGGTCGGCCACGTTCTGCGCCGTGCGGATCATCTCGATGTACGAGTCGCGAGCCAGCAGCGTGGGGTTGGGCGGCCCGCCGGCTCCGGCCCACATCGTGTCCAGCAGGAACACCGGCCCCCGGGGAGCGAACGGGGCATCCCCCTTCATGTACGCCCAGCCGGAACGGGACATCGACTCCACCCCGCCGGCCAGCCCTACGCCGAGCTCGCCGGCGCGGATGGCGTGCGCGATCTGAATGGTGCAGGTCAAGGACGACGCGCAGAATCGGTTGATCGTGGCCGCGGGAACCGAGTCCGGGAACCCGGCGGCCAGCGCCGCCCAACGGGCGATGTCGCCCATCCCCTCGTGAGCCGGATTGACGCAGCCGGCCGCGATGTCCTCGACCCGATCCAGGTCCACGCCGGCCCGCTCGCAGGCCCAGACCATCGTCTGACCCAGCAGATCGTCGGTCCGGATATGCGACAGCGCGCCGCCGTAGCGGCCGACGGGCGTGCGCACCCCAGCCAGGATGAAGGCATCGGTCATCGCGTCAGGCCTGGGGCTGCGCCCTTTGCGCCGGCGCCGGCGCGGGCACACCGTCGGAGGTGACGTCGGGCGGCGGCGGCGCGGCGGACAGCAGCTGCGCCATCGCCCGCTCCACGCCGGCGGTCAGCACGTCGATGTCGCGCGAGCTGTCGTAGTCACCGGTCACGCCGAAGTACAGGCCTCCGTCGTAGGAGAAGATGGCGATCGAGATCCGCACGTTCCCGATCAGGGGCACGAACGGGAACGACTCCAGCAGCCGCCGGCCCAGCGTCTGGAGCGGCTGCTGTGGGCCGGGAACGTTGGTCACGCCAGTCTGCACGCCGAGGCTGGGAGAGCGGGCGGCGATCCGGCCACCCAGGGCCAGCAGCATCGGTGGCGCGAATCCCGACAGCGATGTGAGCACGTCGCCCGCTACAGCCTGCTTCGACTGCTTTAGACCGTCCATCTGCGTGCCCACGGAAGCCAGCCGGTCGGCTGGATCATCGATACCCACCGGCAGCTTGGCGAACATCGCCGACACCCGGTTGTTGTAGCTCCCCCGCTCACCGGGGCGCCGCACCGACACCGGGACCAAAGCGCGGATCGAGCAGCCCTCGACCTCCTCGCCCCGGGACTGAAGCAGCTCGCGCAGACCGCCGGACACGAGCGTCAGCACGACGTCGTTGACCGTGCCGCCCAGAGCCCTCCGGATCGTCTTCACGTCGCTCAGGTGCACGTAGGCGGTACTCCACGCGCGGTGGGGACCGATCGAGCCGGTGAGGGAGGAGGTGGGCAGCGGGCGGAGCACTCCGGCCGCTGAAGTCAGCCCGCCCAGAATCCCACGCGCCTGGGCCAGCGACGAGCGAGGTCGCCTCAGCGCGGCCCGGATTACTCGCACCTGTTCCGAGGGGTCGGACACCTGGTGGGCCAGTGTGCGCACAACCAGCTCGGCGCCGGTGGGCTCAGGCGCCGGCTCCCAGGTTGACTCGGCCTGCCCAGCCGGACTGTCGTCGAACATCACGGTCATCAGATCGGTGGCCGAGACACCGTCCACCATGCAGTGGTGGACCTTGGACAGCAGCGCCCAGCGGTTCTGGCTCAGGCCCTCGATCATCCAGATCTCCCACAGGGGCTTGCGGCGATCCAGGTGCTGGGCGAAGATCCGGGCCGCCGTCCGGCGCAGCACCTTCTCGGTGCCCGGTGAGGGCAGCGCGCTGTGACGGAGGTGGTAGGACAGGTTGAAGTGGGGATCATCAACCCACACCGGCCGGCCGAGCCCCAACGGGACGAAACGCACCTTCTGCCGATACCGGGGCACCATGTGGAGCTTGGTCATGACCATCTCCTCGAGGCGCTCGAACGGCGGTGCGGGTCCTTCGAAGATGCTCACGCCGCCAATGTGCATGGGGTTGTTGGGTCCCTCGATGTGCAGGAACGACGCGTCCATCGGGCTCATCCAGTCCATTGCCGGTCCTCCTCCTCCAGGATTTCCCCCAGTACCCGGTACACCGCGCGGTTGACCGCCATGCCGCAATGACTCGAGTCGACTTCGACCGGGCGGGCGCCGGGATCGAGGCAGGCCTCCCAGGACACGATCCCGTCGCTGCGCGAGTACACGGCCACCGCGCGCAGGCCCGATGGCAGCGGGGCCTTCAGGTCGGCGCGGAA
>DASZGO010000273.1:0-8355 GCA_035938755.1 Solirubrobacteraceae bacterium
GGGTGCCAAGGCGTTCCAGCAGGTAACCGCGCAGATCGCCCGGCGCGGCAACCTGGTCAGCGGCCTGGGGCAGGCGCTGAACCAGCATTTCGCCGTGGCGCTGGACACCCAGCTGGTCACGGTGCCCCAGATCGACTTCAAGACCTATCCGGACGGCATCCCGGGAGACAACGGCGCCGACATCACCGGCGGCTTCACCATCACCACCGCCCAGGACCTGGCCACGCAGCTGCGGTTGGGCGCGCTGCCCATCAGCCTGAAGCTGATCTCGGAGTCACAGGTCTCGGCGACGCTGGGTAAGCAGGCCCTGCACCAGGGTCTGATCGCGGGCGGGGCCGGACTGGCCATCGTGGCCCTGTTCCTAATCCTCTACTACCGGCTGCTGGGCGTGATCGCCACCGCGGGCCTGATCGTCTACGCCATCTACTTCTACGCGCTGATCAAGGTCATCCCAATCACGCTGACGCTGCCCGGGATCGCTGGGCTGATCCTGACCATCGGTGTGGCCGCCGACGCCAACATCGTGATCTTCGAGCGGGTGAAGGAGGAGATCCGATTAGGGAGATCGATCCGCCAGGGGGTCGCCATCGGCTACCGCAAGGGCCTGACCGCGATCATCGACGCGAACGTGGTCACGATCATGACCGCGTTCATCCTGTTCGTACTGGCCACGGCAGAGGTAAAGGGGTTCGCCTTCACGCTGGGCATCGGAACGTTCGTCTCCCTGTTCACCGCGGTGATGGCCACCCAGGCCATCCTCTCGAGCATGGGCGGCTCGCGGCTCATCTCCCGCCCATCGATGCTCGGCGCCGGCGGCAACAAACGCCAGTGGCGGTTCGACTTCATGGGCGCCTCTCGCTACTTCTTCACGATGTCCGGGGTGATCCTGCTCGTGGGGGCGCTCGCCGTGGGCGGGCGCGGGCTCAACCTGGGCATCGACTTCACCTCCGGGACGCGGATCGTGGCCACGGTCCCACGTGCAGCGACCGAGGCGCAGTTGCGCTCACTGCTGGCGAGCGCCGGGGCGCCCGACGCGACCGTACAGCGGCTGGGCAGCCCGGCAAACACGTTCCAGATCTCGGCCAAGCAGCTGCCGCCGACCAAGGTGCAGCAGGTCAAGAGCGCTCTGACGAGCCGGTTCGGCGGGCTCAACGCGTTTGATTCGAAGTCGGTCGGTCCCACGTTTGGAAAGACGGTCGCCAATAGCGCGGTGATCGCGATCATCGTCTCGCTGCTGGTGATCACGCTGTACGTCGCGCTGAGGTTCGAATGGAAGTTCGCGGTCCCGGTGCTAATCGCACTGGCGCACGACCTCCTGATCACCAGCGGCGTGTACTCGCTGACCGGCCGGGAGGTGACGACAGCGACTGTGGCCGCGCTGCTGACCATCTTGGGCTACTCGCTCTACGACACGATCATCGTGTTCGACCGGGTGCGGGAAAACATCCCGCGGATGCCGCGAGCTGCGTTCTCGCAGATCGTCAACCGATCGATGGCTGAGGTGCTGACGCGGTCGATCGCGACCACCTCGTGCACGCTGATGCCGATCATCGCACTGCTGATATTCGGCGGCGCCACCCTGCGGGACTTCGCCTTCGCGCTGCTCATCGGCGTGGCTTCGGGTGCCTATTCGTCGATCTTCATCGCCTCGCCCGTACTCACCCGCTGGAAGGAGCGCGAGCCTCAGTACCGCGCCCGGCACCGGCGCATCGAGGCCGAGCAGGGGATGGTGCCCGCCTACGCCGGGGGGGCGGCCGACGTGGAGCCTCAGGCCAGGAGCCCGCGGCGTCCCGGGCGGCTGACCACGCCCGAGCCGGAGGCTGTGTCAACGGCCGAGTTCGAGCAGATGAAGCGCGATCTCGACATCGAGCGTGGGGCACCGGCCCGCGGCACCTCGACCCTGACCAAACGGATGTCGCATAGCCCTGAGACCGCCCCGGCCCCCAAGCGCGAGCGAACGGCCACGCCCAAGCCGGCCGGCGACGGCCGGGCGGCCGGGCCCCCACCAGCGGACGACGGCGAGCCACCGACTCCCGCTCCGGACGTCGCGGAGAACGAGGGCATGTCCCCGCGCGATCCAAAGCCCAAGCGCACTTCAAAGTCACGCCGACGCCACGGGAGGCGTCGCTAGCCAATGGGACTGCTCGCCTGGGTAATGATGGGTCTCGCCCTGTGGCACTTCACGATCTGGCTCCCCGACCGCTACTGGGGCGGGATTGTGGGCGCGTTCGTGGGGGCTGTGGCTGGCGCCGCGCTCGTCGGTCTGATCATCGCGGGGTTCACGATTCCAGGACGGCACACCACCCACCTGGGTACGGCCCTCGAGGGGATCCCGGGGGCGTTGATCGGCATGGCGGTGGTCTACGCCATCGGCGTCATGCGCGAGCAGCGGCAGCCTCAGCCCAGGACCTAGCCCAGGCCGAGCGGCCGCGACTCGTAGCGGCGGGCCAGCCCCCAGAAGAAGCCGTGGTCGGTGTACGGCCCGGTGGTTCCGGCCGCGCCACCGCCGAACAGCAACCCGATCACGCCTGAGTCGCGGGCGGTCCGCAGGTGACGCCCCGCCGGGTCCGAGAGCCACCACTGCAAGCGGTTGTCGCGAAACTGATCCCAGGTGTTGTTCAGGTGGGTATCGCCCAACGGCAGCTGCCACAGCACCACCGGCAGGTGCGTGCGCCGGGTGAAGCCTTTGATGTACGTGTCATGTCGCCGGAAGTCTGCGGGACCCCAGGCCGTGCGCGGGTTTCCTTCGATCACCTTGTAGAACCCGGCGTCGCGGTCGGTGATGTCGTTGAAAACCAGGTCGAAGTGGACTCGCAGTGACCGGTAGAAGCTGGCCGAGCTGGCCGCCAGCGCGTCCATGTGGGCCAGCGAGGGCTTGCTGTACGTGGGGTCTTCACGGGTGCCCCAGACACTGAGGTGCCAGGCCAGCAGGACATGAGGGGCCAGCTGGTTGCGCAGGGCCAGCAGCCGCTGCGCGAACTGCCGGGCCAGGCTGACGTCACCCGCCTGCTGGAGATAGCCCCACAAGTCGGGCTCCACGTGGATTACCACCGTCCGCTGGCCCCCCGCGGCGGACACACGGCGCAGCAGCAGCTGCCAGTCGGCCCAGTACGCGTTCATGGTCTGGGGGTCACGGAGATTCGAGATGTCTCGGTTGAGTTCATCGCCCCCCAGCGACGGCTTTGACTGCAGCAGCTGGTAGTAGGTGAACACCGGGATGAGCCGCCGGTCCAGCGACTCCTTGACGTAGTTGGACGCATATGCGCCGTTGGGGTTCCACGTGGCCCAGCCTGAGCCGGTGTTCACTCCGCCGGCCAGGTAGGCGTAGCGGACGTCCAGACGGGCGTGGCTGACCAGCTTCGCGGCGCCGCCTGGTCCGTCCATGACCCCCAGGGCCAGGTGCTGGGGCCAGCCGGCCGGAATCGGCACCAGGGACAGCAGGAGCGGCAGCATGGCTCGGCGCATGCGCTTTGCATCGTCACCGACGCGCCGCCGCTTGAGCGCCAGTTGCCTCAAATCTCCAACGTCGCGCATCAACTTCGTTTTACCGGGCCCCCGCGGCCCAGGATCCGTCGGGACCGCCGCTTACGCTGCTCAGGATGTCTGAGCCAGCCCTCGCCCCGACCCCCGCGGAGCCCGCCCGCGCCGGCGGGCGAGCGGGTGCACGGGCGGGTGGACAGGCGGGCGGACGGGCGGGCGGTCGGGGTCCCCAGTTGCACCCGGTGCCAACCGCGCCGGTGCCTCGCCTGGAGATCCCGCGCTACGACCTGCCGGCGGCGCTCGCCTTGGAGCGGGAGCTCGGCGTGAGTCACGTCCTGGCGCAGGTCCTGGTGCGGCGTGGTCTGAGCGATCCCGCCCAGGCGCGCGGATTCCTGGAGGCCGCCGAGTCGCACGCGCCCCAAGCGTTCGCCGGCCTGGCGGACGCGGTAAGCCTGATCGAGCGCCACGCGGCCGCCGGGAACCCAATCACGGTTCACGGCGATTACGACGTCGACGGCGTGTGTGCGACCACCGTGATGGTGCGGGCGCTGCGGGAGTTAGGGGGACGGGTGGATTGGTTCCTGCCCTCGCGCACCGAGGACGGCTACGGCTTCACCACGGCCACGGTCGACCGCCTGGTGGCGCGCGGCACGCGATTGGTGATCACCGTCGACTGCGGGATCACCGCCGTGGAGGAGGTGGCCGAGGCCAGGCGGGCCGGCCTGGAGGTGGTGGTGACCGACCACCATCGGCCCCGGTCCGACGGGCAGCTGCCCGGCTGCCCGGTCGTTCATCCCGAGATCTGCGGTTATCCCTGCCCGCATCTGTGCGGCACCGGCGTGGCCTACAAGCTGGCCTGTGCCCTCGGCGCGGCCAGCGCCGAAGCGGATTTGGAGCTGGTGGCCCTAGCCACCGTGGCCGATCTGGTCCCGCTCAGTGGTGAGAACCGGCGCCTGGTCCGAGCCGGCCTGCGGGCGCTGGGACACACCGAGAAGCCTGGCCTGCGGGCCCTGATGACCGTGTCCAGATGCGATCCCAGCGACCTCGACGCTGGCAGCCTCGGCTTTCGGCTGGCGCCGAGAATCAACGCCGCGGGCCGGCTGGCCCGGGCCGACGCGGGCGTCGAGCTGTTGCTCTGCCCGGACCCGGATCGGGCGCAGGAGATCGCTCGCGAGCTCGACCGGCTAAACGCCGAGCGCCGGGCCATCGAGGAACGGATGACCTGGGAGGCCGAGGCCCAGGTGGCCGAGCTGGGGCAGCGCGACGCCTACGTTCTGGCGGCCGAGGGCTGGCATCCCGGGGTCATCGGGATCGTGGCCTCGCGGATCGTCGAGCGCTACCACCGGCCGGCGGTACTGGTGGCGCTGTCGGGCCCGGCGAGCGCCCAGGGCTCGGGCCGGAGCATTCCCGGGTTCGACCTGCTGAGTGCCCTGCATGCTTGCTCGAAGCACCTGGAGCGCTATGGCGGCCACCGCGCCGCGGCGGGCCTGACCATCCGCCCGGCAGCCCTCGAGTCCTTCCGCGCCGCGCTGGAGGCTCACGCCGCCTCCGAGCTGACGCCAGAGCTGTTGGCGCCGCGGGAGGTGGTCGACGCCATCGTGTCGGGCTCGGACATGGGCCTGGGGCTGGCCGAGGAGCTCGAGCGCTTGGAGCCCAGCGGGATCGGCGCTCCCCGGCCGCGGTTGCTGATCCCCGCGGGGCGCTTTGAGGACTGCCGCGCCATGGGCGAGGGCAAGCACGCCCGGTTCACCGTGCTGGCCGGTGGCAGCCGGACCCCCGCGGTAGCCTTCGGTTGCGGTGGGAGCCTGGACGCCAAGCCGGGGGAGGCGGTTGACGCGTCGTTCCGCCTGGAGCGCAACTGCTGGAACGGCGCGGTCGAGCCACGATTGCTGCTGCGCCACGCCTGGCCGTCCGCGCCGGAACCGATCGCGCTGCTGGATCCCGATCAGGGCTATCTGGCCGCCGCCCTGGCCGAGCTGGAGCGGCCGCTCGAGGAGCCGCTCTCACCCGGCGAGGTTGAGCGAAGCCGCACCGTGCTGGACCGCCGGGGCCAGAGCCCGCTGACCGTGCTCGCCGACGCCCAGGCCGCCGATGGCGCGGTGGTCGCGGTGTGCGCCGACATCCCACGGCGGTTGGAGGGACTGCGGGCTCGCTGCGGCGGCTTCGGGCTGGTCTCCTACCACGCCCTGGAGCGTGATTCGGCTCCGGGGCTTCGGGCAGCGCACCTAGTGGCCCTGGACCCGCCGGCCGGCGAAGCTCAGGCAAACCTACTTCAGCTGGGGGCAGGATTTACCCACCTGGCCTGGGGCGAAGCTGAGCTACGCTTTGCTCAGCACATGCACGAGCTGGAATACGGTCTCCGCCGGTCGCTGACCGCCCTGTACCGGGCGTTGCGACCCCTGCGCCGGGTAGCCGGCGAGGAGGTGGAGCGGCTGTTGCGTGGCGACGGGGCTCACGCCCGCCCGCCGCGGCTGGCCGGCCGCCTGGTCCGCGTCCTGATAGAGCTGGATCTGGTCCGGCTCGATCCGGACCGGCCGGCGCTGGCCACATCCGGCGCCGCGCGCACCACGCTCGAGCGCTCGCCGGCGTATCGGGCCTATGCCAAGCGATACCAGGACGGTCGGTTATTCCTGAGCAGCGCAAGTCCCCAACCAAGCGGCTGAGCCGAGGCTCAGGCAACGCTGACGGCGCCGCGCGGCAGCGCGGGGGCCCCGGCACGCTGGTGCCGGCCTCGCGGACGCCGGTGGATCAGGTTGCCCAGGGCGCCGGTCCCGGGGCGGTCGAGCACCCCGAGCTGTCGCCTGTTCAGCAGCGGCTCCTGTCAGACCTGTTCGCGATCGTCGAGGAGCACGCCCACGAGGCCGCGATGACGGTCGAGCGTCAGCGGGTCAAGGAAGCGTTCATCTACGCATGCCTGCACCACGCCGACCAGCGCCGCAAGACGGGAGAGGACTTCATCATCCACCCGGTCGGGGTGGCCAAGATCTGTGCCGGCATGCGGCTGGACACCGAAACGCTGTGTGCCGCGCTGTTGCACGACACCGTGGAGGACACCTCAGCCTCGCTGGAGGAGGTGGAGGAGGCCTTCGGTGAGGAGATCGCCGGCCTCGTGGACGGCGTGACCAAGCTCACCAGCCTGACCTTCCAGTCTCGCGACGAGGCGCAGGCCGAGAATTACCGCAAGATGATGGTGGCGATGGCCACGGACATCCGGGTCATCCTGATCAAGTTGGCCGATCGCCTGCACAACATGCGGACGATCGACGCGCTGCCCAAGCAGAAGCAGATCGAGAAGTCGCGGGAGACGCTGGACATCTACGCGCCGATCGCCCACCGGCTGGGTATTCACGCCATCAAGTGGGAGCTGGAGGACCTGGCCTTCTCGACGCTGCACCCGCGCAAGTACAAGGACATCAAGGGCCTGGTGGCCCAGCAGCGGGCCGAGCGAGAGCGCTACGTCAACCAGGCCGGCGCCTACGTGTCCAAGGAGCTGGAGGAGCTAGGCATCTCCGCGGAGATCTCTGGCCGGGCCAAGCACTTCTACTCGATCTACTCCAAGATGACCAAGAAGGGGCGCGAGTTCAACGAGATCTATGACCTCACCGCCATGCGGGTCACCGTCGACTCGGTTAAGGACTGCTACGGCGCGGTGGGCGTGATCCACTCGCTGTGGAAGCCGCTGCCCGGACGGTTCAAGGACTTCATCGCCATGCCCAAGGCGAACATGTACCAGTCGCTGCATACCACGGTGATCGGGCCCGAGGGCCGGCCGCTGGAAATCCAGATCCGCACTCGGGAGATGCACGATCTGGCCGAGTACGGAATCGCCGCCCACTGGATGTACAAGGAGGGGGGGGCCAGGGGCGCGCGTGCCGACGACCCCGAGGACAAGCTCAAGTGGCTGCGCTCGCTGCTGGACTGGCAACAGGAGGAGTCCGACTCCCGCGAGTTCATCGAGACGCTCAAGGTCGACCTGTTCGAGGACGAGGTCTTCGTGTTCACCCCCAAGGGCGAGGTCAAGTCACTGTCCGCCGGCTCCACGCCGTTGGACTTCGCCTACGAGATCCACACCGACGTGGGCCACCGCTGCGTGGGGTCCAAGGTCAATGGCAAGATCGTCCCGCTGTCGTACCAGCTGCGCTCCGGCGACATCGTCGAGGTGCTGACCTCCAAGCGCGAGCGGGGCCCCTCGCGGGACTGGCTGGCCGTGGTCAAGACGACCAGGGCCCGCAACAAGATCAAGGCGTGGTTCAAGGCCGAGTCGCGTCGGGACACCGAGCACGCCGGGCGCGAGGCGCTCCAGGACAGCCTGCGCAAGCAGGGACTGCCGGCCCAGAAGATCGTCGGTTCGTCACTGCTGGCCGACGTGATCCGCGAGATGGGGTTCCGCAAGGCCGACGACTTCTACATCGCCCTGGGCGCGGCCAAGATCTCCAGCAAGGTCGTGGTCAACAAGGTTCTCCAGCTCCTCAAGCAGGGAGAATCAGCGGCGACCGAGCCCACCGCGGCCGATGATCTGCTCCAGACCCGGCGCCGACGCACCCGGGCCACCGTTTCCTCCTCCCAGTACGGGATCCAGGTCGAGGGGATCGACGAGGTCATGCTCCGCCTGGCCAAGTGCTGCCGCCCGGTGCCCGGCGACCCGATCGTCGGCTACATCTCGCTGGGTCGCGGCATCACCATCCACCGTGAGGACTGCCCCAACGTCCGCGTGCTCAAGAAGGATTCCGAGCGGTTCACGCCTGTGGCCTGGGACGGCGACGCCGAGACGGCGTTCCGGGTGGAGCTCCAGGTCGACGGCTGGGACCGCCACCGGCTGCTGGAGGACATGTCACGGACGTTCGCCGAGGCCGGCATCAACATTCTCGAGGCGCG
>DASZGO010000274.1:0-3243 GCA_035938755.1 Solirubrobacteraceae bacterium
CGACAAGGCGTTCGAGCTCGGGCTGCTCAACACCCACCTGCCCGAAGAGTACGGCGGACCCGGACTCAGCTTCCTGGAGGGTTGCCTGGTGGAAGAGGAGCTGGCCTGGGGCTGCTCCGGCATCAGCACATCGCTGTCGGCCAACGGCCTGGCCATGGCGCCTGTAGAGCTGGCCGCCTCCGACGAGCTGAAGAAGGAGTACCTCGGCCGCCTGTCCGAGGGACCGTATCTGGCCTCGTTCTGCCTCACCGAGCCTGACGCCGGCTCCGATGTTTCCGGCATGAAGACCACCGCCACGCGCAGGGGCGACAAGTGGGTGATCAACGGTTCCAAGACCTTCATCACCAACGGCGAGTACGCGAACTGGTACACGGTCTACGCCAAGACCGACCGGGAGGCCGGACACCGCGGCATCTCCTGCTTCATCGTCCCCCGTGACGCCGGCGTGATTGTCGACAAGCACGAGGACAAGATGGGCCAGCGGGCGTCCAACACGGCCACGCTCACCTTCCCCGAGGTCGAGATCCCGCTCGACCACCTGGTGGGCGAGGAGAACAAGGGCTTCAAGATCGCGATGATGACCCTGGACCGGACCCGGCCCGGTGTGGCCGCGATGGGCGTCGGGGTTGCACGGGCCGCGATGGAGTTCGCGATCGAGTACTCCAAGGAGCGGGTCCAGTTCGGCGTCCCGATCGCCATGCACCAGGCGATCCAGTTCATGATCGCCGACATGGCCACCAAGGTGCATCTGGGTCGGCTGGCGACCTGGAACTCGGCGGTGCTGCTCGACCAGGGCAAGCGCAACACGCTCGAGTCCTCGCACGCCAAGCGGTTCGCCGCGGACACCGCGATGGAGGTCACCACCGACGCCGTGCAGGTGTACGGCGGCTACGGCTTCATCAAGGACTACCCGGTCGAGAAGCTGATGCGCGACGCCAAGATCCTCCAGCTCTACGAGGGGACGGCCCAGATCCAGCGCCTGGTCATCGCCCGGGAGACGCTGCTGCCGCGGCGGGTCGAGGAGCCCCAGCCGGCCCACGCATAGGGCTTTCGGCCGCGGAACCGCCGGCCTGGTCGCGCCGCACCCCAGCGACTCGCCCGGCGGTCGCCGCGCCTCGCTTCAGCCCGACAGGACTCGTACAGAGGTCGGGTTGCGTTGACGCTCCCGAGTCGCGGCGTAGCATCGCCAGCGGGTGCGTTGCTGGCTGGCTGATCTCCACAAGCGGGGCATGCGGTTGATGGTTGCGGCGTGCGTATTGCTGTGTGCCTCGGGGGCGGTAGCTCGGCGCGCGGAGCGCGGCGCGAGCGCGGCCGCCGCGGGGGAACTTGAACGCCTGATCAGCGAGGTCCCGTCCGGGTCGACAGGCCACGCAGTCTTCGGAGCCGCCGATGATGGGGGCGAGCAGCTGGGCGCGCTTGACCCGATTGCCGATCCGGCCGGCGGCTACCTGGGCGTCTACCACTCCCCGCGCCGCACTGGCCGTGGCCGTACATTCCGAATCAGCCTGGCGCGTTCCAGCGACCTTCTCCACTGGACCCGGATCCGGGTGCTGGATCGGGATGGGGCCAGCATGCCCACGCTCCGGCGGATCCCGGGCACGTCCGGCTACCTGCTGGCCTACGAGAAGAAGCCGCGGCGATACGGGAACGTCATCCGGATCGTCTACTTCCGATCTCGTCCAGACCTGCTCGCCGGGCGGGTGACTGCTCAGCGAAACCTCCCGCGGCGTTTCTCTCCCTACGCCGACGGGACCCCCACGATCCTCTGGGTCAGGTGGCGCGGCAGCGCGGCGCGCTCGCTAATCGGCCTCGGCTTCCACTACCAGTCGAAATTCCGGCGGCGGCCCGCGGCCGATCGTGAGGCGGTGGGGGAGCTGGCGGGCCTGCGACGGTGGATGACGCTCAGGGGAGACCAGGCGGATACGGCGCTCTACGGGCGGGGCCTACGGGGAAACCACGGCGACTGGCGGCAGTTCAGCTTCGACGGGTTTCGGTGGCGGGTGTACGAGGGGCAGAAGCGCTATGACGACTTTGCCACCTGGCATGTCCTTCTCTACCACCCTCGCTCGCGCGAGATGTACCTGTTGTCGCTCCATGTCGGAGGCGTTCGCCTCTCCTCGGTAGGCAATCCGATCGTGAAGCAGGAGCCGGCGCCCGGCGGCGCGGGTCAGGTCCTGGTCGTAACCGCCTTCGTGTTTCGTGCCTCCGGTCCAGGCCTGACCGGGGAGCTCGTCTACTACCAACCGCTGGGATCATCGACGCGCTGACCGCCCAGGCGCGCACGCAGGTGAAGTCTCGACTCCGTGTTCTAGGCCTAACCGGCTGGCGGCGCCGCCGCGGGCCGCCGGCGGCGGAACGCCCCGAGGATCCGCTCGGCGCGGGCCACCTCACGTTCGGCCACGGCGACGTCACGCTCGGCGTCGGCGACCGGAGCCATCACCTTCAGCAGCTCGTTGAGCGTCTCGGTGAGCTGGCTGACGGACTGCGTCAGCGGGCCCAGCGTGGTGGCCAGCTGCTCGATGACCTCGATGTGACGCTCGACCGAGTCGGCGGCGCGACGCAGCGCCTCGACGGCGCTCTCCACCTCGTGCTGGGGCGCGGTCAGATCGCCCTCGACGGCGGCCAGTACCGAGCGGAGTGCGCCGAGGCTTGCCCGAACCGGCCACAGCACTAATCCAATCATGGGTCGATGCTACCCGGCGGCCGGGACGCTCAGCTGTCGAACGCCTCGCGGGCCAGCTCGCGGTAGGCGCTCATCGCGCGCTCGGCGAAGCCGTAGGTGCCGGAATCACGGAATTCGGTGGCTGCCTGAATAAGCGCGCCGTAGGCGTCATACGCGAACGCGCTCCCGATCGACACTCGGCTGACGCCGACCTCGGCGAGCTCGGCAACCGGTGGCAGTCCCGGCACGGCCAGCACATTGAGTGGGCGGTCTACCGAGTCCAGGACCGTGCGCACCTCCTCCATGGTGCGTAGAGCTGGCGCATAGAGGACATCCGCCCCAGCCTCCTGGTAGCGCTGCAGTCGCGAGATCGTGTCGTCCAGGCCGTGTTCTCGGCGAAGCTGGTTCTCCGCCCGGGCGGTGAGGACGAGATGTGCCGGACCGGCATGTGCCGCCTCGGCGGCGGCCCTGACCCTTTCGGTCGCCAGCCCGATGTCGTAGATCTCACTCCCGCTCCAATCCTCAACCGAGCAACCCTCCACACCTGCTGCAGCAGCGAGCCGGACTGTCTCGGCTACGCC
>DASZGO010000275.1:0-3636 GCA_035938755.1 Solirubrobacteraceae bacterium
TCCATCACCCTGAGCGGCACGGCGAAGTCCGTGCTCGAGGTGGTCGCGCTCGACTCCCAGGGTCGACCGCTCGGCACCTCCAGGCCGTTCAGCCCGCGCTGACCGGCCGCGAGGTCCCGACCACCCGGCCCCGCGCATCCAGGGCCTGAACCTCGAACCTGCGATACGTCGTGTTGGAGCGGACCCAGGTCTCGAAGCCCTGCTTGGGGACCCGTCGGTCGAGTACGACCGGGACGCCACCGTCCGAGAGCCCGAGCACTCGCCAGGCCTGCACCTGGGTCGCGCCGTTCCAGCTGAAATAGACCGTTACCTGAGAGCCCTGCCGGCGAGCCCGTGCGGACGGCGGGTCGAGCGGAAGCCCGACCCAGGGTGCTCGCCGGGCGCGGTAGGAGAGATCGGGCCAGGGGAGGTCGGCCTGCAGAAGCAGCTTGCCTGACGCCGAATACTCGGAGAAGTAGGGCCGAGATCCCCAACCGACCAGCTGGTCGCCGCCGGGCACGGGCTGGAGGCTGCCCATGTACAGCGGATCGAAGTCAGGCGCCCGCCCGTACTGCTGGACGAACGACGCCGTATGGGCATGCTGGTCGAGCTTGAGCACCAGGCCGCGCGATGGCCCGGTCGGTGGCACGTGCGTGTCCTCGCCTCCGGTCACCTGACAGCAGTGGTCGTCGAACATCGTCACGAGCTGTGATCCCGGCTGCAAGTGAGCGTCGTGCTGCCACTCGAACTGCGCGCCCGGTCCGAACCTGAAGTCCGAATGCCGCCCACCCAGCGTCCACACGATCCGTCCGGTGCGGGCATCGACCTTGTAGATCGCCCAGGTGTTGCGCATCGAGACGATGAAGGTTCCGTCGGGCAAGGGCTCGATCGAGTTGACGTGGTAGGCGTCCCAGGGGAAGCTGTTCGGCGGGATCGCCACCTGCACGTCGCTGAGCGGGATGTGTTGGAGCGCATCCCAGCTGAACAGGAGCCCGCCGGTTCGCAGGTCGTACTCCTGGACGGCGGAGTCGATCGCCGCGCCGTTGTAGGCGCCGCCGTACTTGGACAGGTTCCTCGGCACGTTGCGGTTTGCGGTCACCCATGCGTGGTCGCCGTCGATCGCCAGGTCGTGCAGCGTGATCACCCAGCCGCCGTGCGCCCTCAGCGTCGCGACCGGCCGGTAGTGCTGGTCGACCACCACGTCCTCGCCCGTCTCGGTCGCGCCGGTGAAGTCGATCGTGCCCTGCCACCAGGCCAGCACGGGCTTGCCGTGGTAGGTCTGCCGGCTCAGATTGCTCGCCAGGACGTTGGTCGGCAGTGGCTGGAACCAGACGGGCTGGAGCCGGTTGTCGATGATCAGCGGCCCGCTCTGCCCGACCATCGGGGGGTAGCTGAGGTCGAAGAAGTTGCCCAGCATGATGTAGCCCGGCCCCAGGGTGGCGGGGTTCGAAGGCGCCACCCGAGCCCGGATGAGCGGCGGATGGAGCGCAGGCGCGGAGACGAAGCTGTAGGCCCCGTTGGTGGTGTAGGCGCCGATCGGGGGGGCCGGGGAGCCACCGATGCCGAGGTCGGCCCCGACGAACGCGCCGACGGCGACCGCGACGCCCACGGCGATCGGGAACCGGCGCCACAACGAGCCCTTGGTCCCCTCTGCGCGACCGACGAACGCGAACGTCATCGCGGCAGCCGCGCCCGCCAGCCCGGCGCCGATCAGAAAGGCCAGCCGGAACCCGTCGGTGAGCGACTGGTTGACGGTGTGGCCTTGCCCGATCAGATGGCTCGAGCGAGTGGTCGCCAGCGTGATCAGCACCGCGAGTCCCAGGCCGCCGCCGATCTGGCGCGAGGTGTTGACCAGGCCTGAGGCCAGGCCGGCCTGACCCTCCTTGGCGCCCTGGGTGGCGGCAATCGTCGAGGGGACAATCGACATCCCGATCCCCGCCGCCATGAGAATCCCCGGCAGCATGATGTAGTAGACGGCGTGGGTGAATGAGTTGCCGCTGACGGCGATCCGCGCGAGCAACAGCATCGCCGCGGTCATCATCACCAGCCCACCGCCCAGCACCGCCCGGACCCCGAACCGGCTCACGAGCTTTCCGGCCCGCGAGGCCGCGACCACGATGGTCAGCGTCATCGGCAGGAACGTCAGACCGGCGTAGAGCGGGGACAGCCCGAGCACCTGCTGCAGGTACAGCGAGGCGACGTACCACATGGGAAACAGCGCGGCGCTGAACAGGATCACGACCGTGTTGGCGGTCTTCAGCGGCTTGGTCAGCTCCTTGAACGGGATCAGCGGCGCCGCGGCGAACCGGTCCTCGATCACCGTGAACAGCACGAGGAGCGCCAGGCCACCGAGAATCGGCCCCAGCGCGCTGGCCGCGTGCCAGCTCACGATGCCCGACTGCACGACGCCGTAGACCAGGACGATCTGGCCGACGGTCAGCGTGACCGCGCCGGCCAGGTCGAACCCAGACGTCGGGCGCGTGCGGTCGCGCACCACCCTCCAGGCGATCGCCGCCGTGGCCAATGCGATCGGCGGGTTGATGAGCAGGATCCAGCGCCACGTCAGCTCCTGGGTGATCACGCCGCCGAGTAGCACTCCGGCCGCGCCGCCCAGGCCGTTCATCGCCGCCCACAGGGCGATCGCCCGGTGGAGCTTGGGCCCGGGCTCGAACGACGAAGTGATGATGGCCAGCGACGAAGCCGCCATGAACGCGCAGCTGAAGCCCTGGATCGCGCGGGCGACGACGAGCATCAGCGAGGTCTGGGCGAGCCCGCCGGCCAGCGAGGTCAGCCCGAACAGCGTCAGCGCGGCGACGAATACGCGCCGCTGTCCCAGCTGATCAGCGGCCCGACCTCCGAGCATCAGGAACCCGGCGAAGGTGATGGCGTAGGCGTCCACCACCCACTGCAGGTTCTGCGAGGAGAAGTTGAGCGCCGACTGGATGTGCGGCAGCGCGACGTTGACGATGCTCAGGTCGAGAATGACCATGAACTGCGCCACGCAGCAGACGACCAGGAGCCACGGCGAGGGCACAGCCGAGCCGCGCTTCCCCTGCTCGGCCCCCGTCGCCTGTTCCGTGTCGGCTTGTATGACGCCGGCCATCAGCGCGGGCTGATGCTAGCGGCCCGACCCTCTGGATCAGGCGCTACCCTCGGCCGCGACCCGAACCGACGCAAAGCCAGGAGTCGTTTCATGAAGAAAGCCCTACCCGTCGCTGTCGTCGCTGCCCTCGTGATCGCAGGCTGCGGTAGCTCATCCTCTTCCACGAAGGTCAAAAGCCCTGCCACGACGGCCACGACGACTCCGAAGCCCAAGCCCAAGCCAAAGCCCAAGCCGAAGCCCAAGCCTCACCCCACTACCACCACCCAAGCCACGCCGACCCCGCCTCCGTCGGGCGGCAGCTCCTCTGGGGGCGCCGCGCCGTCGGGCGGCGGCTCGTCTTCGGGCGGCAGCTCGTCCGGCGGTAGCTCCGCTGGCGGTAGCTCCTCTGGCGGTTCGTCCTCCGGTGGCAGCTCGTCCGGCGGAAGCTCGTCCGGCGGTAGTCAGAGCCAGGGCGGCGGACAGAGCCAGGGCGGCGGACAGGGACAGGGCGGAGGTCAGCACCAGGGCTACTAGCGGGGCGTCAGACAACGCTCCGCAGCGCCCGGAGGTGGCCC
>DASZGO010000276.1:0-8193 GCA_035938755.1 Solirubrobacteraceae bacterium
GTACGTGGATCGCGACATCCTCGGCCATCACTCCGACGTGGCGGCGGGCCTGGAACAGCAGCCTGGCGATGCGCCACTCAGCTCCCGAGAGTTCCAAGAGATCCTGAATCGGGCCCTGAAGGCGTGGATCGCCGCCGGTGAGGGCGGCCCGGCCGAGGAGACGTGGCCGCAGTTCCTGGAGCGCGCGACCGCGGCACTGGGCGAGGTCGCCGCCGGACTGGGCAAGGGCCAGACGGCCCTGGTGGTGAGCTCGGGCGGCGTCATCGCCGCGCTCAGCGCCTCGCTGATGGGCCTACCGCCGGAGGCCCTGGTGGCCTTCAACCACGTGAGCATCAACACCGGGATGACCAAGCTGGTCGTGGGCCGCGGTGGAACCACGCTGGTCTCGGCCAACGACCACGCTCATCTGGAAGAGGCCGACGCCTCGCTGGTGACGTACCGCTAGGCGGCGCGCCGGCGGAGCCGGGCGGTCGGGGCCCCGCCGGGGCAGGGTGTCCGTTTGCGCGGTCCAGCCGCGGTTTTTCGCCCCAGCCCTGGGTCTGGCCGCGACGACGCTCAGCCCCCGGTTCGCCCCGCCTCCTCGGTCGCCTCGCCCAGCCGCGTCGCCAGCGACCGCGTCAACTGCCCCGGGCGCAGCTGCCAGCCCCAGTTACCAGTGGCCCGCGAGGGATAGTTCATCCGGGCCTCGCTGCCCAGCCCCAGCACGTCCTGAGCCTGCATCATGGCCAGACGGGCTGGCGAGCCCATGGCCAGGCGGATCAGCGCCCACCACGGCTGCCGACCCAGGGCAATCGCGCGCTCGTCGAGCGCCGCGCGCACCTGGCTCCGCCGCTCGTCGTCCAGCGAATCCCACCAGCCCCGCAGCGTGTCCTGGTCGTGAGTTCCGGTGTAGATCACCCGGTGCTCCAGATGATTCTCGGGCCGGTGCGGGCCGTGCGGGTCAGTGGGATCAAAGCCAAACTGCAACACCAACATTCCGGGCAGCCCCAGCTCGTCGCGCAATCGCTGCACCGGCGGCGTGATCACGCCCAGGTCCTCGGCGATCAGCGGCAGCGGACGCCCTAGGTCCAGCGACGAGGACATGGCATCGAACACCGCCCGGCCCGGCCCCCGCTTCCAGCGTCCCGACCGCGCGGTGCGGGCCCCCGCCGGCACCGCCCAGTAGGCGACGAACCCGCGGAAGTGGTCGATCCGGGCCAGATCGAACAGCTCGAGCGTCCGTTGCAGCCGAGCCGCCCACCAGCGGTACCCGCGGCGCTGCAGGGCCGGCCAGTCGTACAGCGGGTTACCCCACAGCTGCCCGTCGGCCGAGAACGAATCGGGGGGTGCCCCGGCCACCATTCCGTCCTGGAACAACTCTGGATGGGCCCGGTGATCGGCGCTGTGCGGCGCTACGTAGATGGCGACGTCGCCGATCAGCCGGACCCCTCGCTGGCGCGCGTACGAGCGCAGCTCCCCCCACTCGCGCTGGAACCGGACCTGGTCGGCGGCCGCGCCGGGCCCCGCGAACCGCTCCCAGTCCAGAATCCAGGCCCCTTGACGCTCGCGAAACGAGCTCAGTTCGTCGCTGCTGACCCGGGCCCGGGGATGGCCCAGCAGGGCGGGCCAGGCGGCAAACGCCGACCGGGCCTTGTACGGGGAGCGGTGGCGGTCGGGCGGCCCGAGCGGCAGCAGCTGCCACCAGGACTGGCCCGCCGCGGCCAGCCAGTCGACGAATCGGTAGGCCTCCCGGCCCAGCCGGCCGCCGGGCAGCGAGGTGACGTGCAGCTGGACGCCGCTGGAGCGAGACAGCCCTTTCACTGTTTACCCCTGCCCGGTGTGGATAACTTGCATGCAGATGACATCTTCGGGGACTCGAGCCCAGCCTGCCCGCGCCGCCGCGCGTGAGCCGAAGCCCAGCCAGAAAACATCCGCCAGGATCGTCATCCAGTACCCCGCCCCCGCCGTGGACGGCGGGGGCTATCCCGCCAAGCGGTGCGTCGGCGACACGGTCGTGGTGTCCGCCGACGTGTTCCGGGACGGCCACGATCTCCTGCGCGCGGTGGTTCGCTGGCGCGGGCCGGACGAGCGCCGCTGGCACGAGGCCGAGATGCACCGGGTGGACGCCCACCTGGACGGTGTGCGCTGGAAGGGGAGCTTCCAGATGCTGGCCACCGGCCGCTACGAGTACACCGTCGAGGCGTGGACCGACGTGTTCGGGACCTGGCGCGACGAGCTCCAACGCAAGCTGCAAGCCGGTCAGGATCATCTGCAGGGCGAGCTGTCCGAGGGGACGGTGCTGCTCCAGGCGGCGGCCCAGCAGGCGCAGCGCGCTGGCGATCGCACCCTGATCGAGCACGCGGTGCTCAGCCTTCAGGACCCGGAGCTGCCGGAGGCGGCCAAGCACGACATCGCGCTGGGCCCGGAGTTGTGCGAAGCCGTGGAACGCGCGCAGGAGCGCCAGGGCCGAGTCACGCTCGAGCAGCCGCTGGCGATCGAGGTCGACCGCCTGGCCGCCCGCTTCGGCGCCTGGTACGAGCTGTTCCCCCGCTCCTGGGGTGGCCTGAAGGGGGTGGCCAAGCGCCTACCCGAGCTGGCCGAGCTGGGGTTCGACGTGGTCTACCTCCCGCCCATCCACCCGATCGGTCGCACCAACCGCAAGGGACCCGACAACTCGCTCCTCGCCGGGGCTGATGATCCGGGATCGCCGTGGGCCATCGGTGACGAGACCGGCGGCCACGACGCCATCCATCCGGATCTGGGCACGCTCGCTGACCTCAAGCACCTGACCGCGTCCGCCCGCGACCACGGGATCGATATCGCGCTGGACTTCGCTATCCAGGCCTCGGCCGACCATCCCTGGCTGCGCGAGCACCCCGAATGGTTCCACCGCCGCCCCGACGGCACCCTCAAGTACGCCGAGAATCCGCCCAAGCGCTACCAGGACATCTACAACTTCAACTGGGACACACCGGACTGGCAGGGGCTGTGGAACGCCATGCTGGACGTGGTGCTGCACTGGGTGGACTGCGGCGTCAAGGTATTTCGGGTCGATAACCCCCACACCAAGCCGTTCGCCTTCTGGGCCTGGGTGATCGAGCGGGTCCATCAGCGGGACCGCGACGTCGTGTTCCTGGCCGAGGCGTTCACCCGCCGGGCGGTCATGCGCCACCTGGCCAAGTTGGGATTCAGCCAGTCCTACACCTACTTCACCTGGAAAAACTCGCGCCACGAGCTGACCGAGTACATCTCAGAGCTGGCCTACTCGGGCGAGCAGGAGTATTTCCGGCCGAACTTCTTCGTCAACACGCCTGACATCCTCCACGCCTACCTGCAACACGGCGGCCGGCCGGCGTTCGAGGCCCGGCTCGTCCTAGCCGCCACGCTCAGCCCGTCCTACGGCATCTATTCAGGGTTTGAGAACGTGGAGAACGTCGCGGTGCGCGAGGGATCGGAGGAGTACCTGCACTCTGAGAAATACGAGCTCAAGACACGGGCGCTGAATGGCGAACTGCTGCCGCTGATCGCACGGGTCAACTACATCCGCCGGGACAACCCGGCGCTGCAGCGCTTCTCGAACTTGACCTTCCTGGACACGGCCAACGACGCGCTGATCGCCTACGCCAAGCAGACAGATGACAACACCGTGATCACGGTGGTCAACCTCGACCCGCACCAAACCCAGGAGGGGGCGGCCACGGTGCCGGCCAGCCTGGGCCTGCCACCCAGCTTCACCGCCCACGATCTGCTGTCTGACCAGCGGTTCGCCTGGCGGATCGGACGCAACTACGTGCGCCTGGAGCCCGGGGTTCGGCAGGCCCACGTGATCCGGGTGGAGGCCTGATCGGTGTCAGTCGGTCCCCCCACGCTGACGCACCTGCTGGCCGCCGAGCGGCAGCAGGCCTGGTCGCAGCCGCCGGCACGCGAGGCCGACACGAGCCCTCAGGCCCAGACCCGTCAGTGGTTCGAGGCCGAGCCGCTGTGGTTCAAGCGGGCGGTGTTCTATGAGATCCACGTCCGGGGCTTTTATGACGCCAACGGCGACGGGATCGGCGACTTCCGCGGGCTGACCGAGAAGCTCGACTACCTGCAGTGGCTGGGCATCGACTGCATCTGGCTGCTTCCGTTCTACGACTCGCCGCTGCGAGACGGCGGGTACGACATCTCCGACTTCCGCAAGGTGCACCGGGACTACGGCTCGGTGGACGACGTCCAGGAGCTGATCGATGCCGCGCACGCGCGGCGGATTCGGGTGATCGCCGACCTGGTGATGAACCACACGTCCATCGAGCACGCCTGGTTTCAGGAGGCGCGGTCGGATCCGCACAGCCCCAAACGCGACTGGTACGTGTGGTCGGACGCCGACGACCGCTACGCCGACGCCCGGATCATCTTCGTCGACACCGAGTCATCCAACTGGACCTGGGACCCGGTGGCCGGCCAGTACTACTGGCACCGGTTCTTCTCCCATCAGCCGGACCTCAACTACGCCAACCCCGACGTCCGGCAGGAGATGCTTGACGTGTTGCGGTTCTGGCTGGACCGTGGGCTGGACGGGTTCCGGCTGGACGCGGTGCCCTACCTGTTCGAGCGCGAAGGCACCAACTGCGAGAACCTGCCCGAGACCCACGAGTACCTGCGACGGATCCGCAAGGAGATCGACGAGCACTACCCGGATCGGGTCCTGCTGGCCGAGGCCAACCAGTGGCCCGACGACGTGGTCCAGTACTTCGGCCGGGGCGACGAATGCCACATGGCCTTCCACTTCCCGGTGATGCCGCGGATGTTCATGGCCATGCGCCGCGAGGAGGCCGTGCCCATCTACGAGGTGCTGGCCAACACGCCGCGCATCCCGGAGACCAGCCAGTGGGGCCTGTTCCTGCGCAACCACGACGAGCTGACGCTGGAGATGGTCACCGACGAGGAGCGGGACTACATGTACACCGAGTACGCCAAGGACCCGCGGATGAAGCTCAACCTGGGGATCCGCCGCCGACTGGCCACGCTGCTGGACAACGGAAGGGACGAGATCGAAATCATGCACGCGATCCTGTTCTCGCTGCCCGGCTCGCCGGTCCTCTATTACGGCGACGAGATCGCGATGGGAGACAACGTGTTCCTGGGCGACCGCGACGGGGTGCGGACACCCATGCAGTGGACCGGTGACCGCAACGGCGGCTTCTCCCGGGCCGACTTCGCCCAGCTCTACGCCCCACCCCTGATGGACCCGGTGTACGGCTATCAGGCGGTGAACATCGAGGCTCAGCTGCGCACCCCCACCTCGCTGCTGCGCTGGCTGCACCGCTTTATCGCGCTGCGCAAGGAGCACCCGGTGTTCGGGCTGGGCACCTACGAGCCGATCGAGCCCTCCAACCCGCGGATCTTCGCCCACCTGCGCCGCTTCGAGGACGACCTGGTGCTGTGCGTGCACAATCTGGCCCGCTCGGCTCAAGCCGTCGAGCTCGACCTGAGCGAGTTCGAAGGCCGCTACCCGGTCGAGCTGTTCGGCCGCTCGCGTTTCCCGCCGATCGGCGAGCTGCCGTATCTGTTGACGCTAGGCTCGCGCGGCTTCTACTGGTTCCAGCTGATCGAACAGGAGGAGGATGACTGAACCCGTCCAGATCGACGTCCAGCTCGACGAGCTGGCGGACTGGATCCAGACCCAGCGCTGGTACGCGTCCAAGTCCCAGACCATCGCCTCCACCGAGATCGTGGAGACCGTGGCCCTGCGTGAGGACCCCCTCCTGCTGCTCGCCCTGGCCCAGGCGCGGTTTGCCACCGGCATTCACGAGCTCTACCAGCTGCTGCTCAGCCCGGAGGAGCTCGACGCGCTGGCCGATCCGGCCGAGGCGGTGGAGCTGCTGCGGCGCATCCGTGACGGGGGCGAGATCGAGACCGACGAAGGTCGATTTGCCTTCTACCCGGTGGGAGGCCTCGACGCCGAACCCGACCAGGTGGAGGCCCGGATGGTGGGCGTGGAGCAGTCGAACACCTCGATCGTGTTCGACGATCGCCTGGTGCTCAAGGTGTTCCGCAAGCTGGAGCCGGGGATCAACCCGGAGCTGGAGATGCTGCGCTTCCTGACCCGGCACGAGTTCGAGCACATCGCCCCGCTCCAGGGGTGGTACGAGTACGAGGGGCAAGCTCTGGCCGCCACCCTCGGCGTGCTGCAGACCTTCCTCCCGGAGGCCACCGGTGGCTGGGAGCTGGCCCTGGATCAGATCGTCACCGACACAGCGCCGTTCCTGGACGCGTTGGCCGGCCTGGGCGCGGTGACGGCGCAGATGCACAACGTGCTGGCCAGCGACGCCGGCGACCCCGGCTTCTCGCCCGAGGAGCCCAGCCAGGAGTCGATCTCGTTGCTCACGGCGAGTGTGGATGAGGAGATCGAGCGGATCTTCGTCCGACTCCCGGACGAAGAGGCGCTGGCGCCGATCGCCGGGCGCGGACAGGACGTTCGCGAGCGGCTGGCCGCCCGAGCCCAGATCGGCGTGGGCGGTCGGGTGACCCGCACGCACGGCGACTACCACCTGGGCCAAACCCTGCTCACCCCCACCGGCTGGGTGATTATCGACTTCGAGGGCGAGCCGGCGCGCCCGCTGCCCGAGCGCCGGCAGAAGCGCTCGCCGCTGCGCGACGTGGCCAGCATGCTGCGCTCGTTCGCCTACGTCACCTCGGCGGTGGAGATCCTGCGCGGCCAGCAGGCACCGGAGGGGTTCGAGTCCCACGCCCGGAAGCGGTTCCTGGATCAGTACTTCGCCCAGGTGGACTCGACTCTGCTCCCGGCCGGCGAGGCAGCGGTAAGCAACCTGCTGTCGATCTACGAGCTGGAGAAGGCGATCTACGAGCTCCAGTACGAGCTGAACAACCGGCCCGATTGGGTGTCGATCCCGGTGGCGGGTATCAGGAGGTTGCTGGAGTCGGCGTGACGACCATCGACACCACCGACCTCGACACGCTCGTACGCCGCGAGCACCACGATCCGCACAGCATCTTGGGCGCCCACCCCGCGGACACCGGGTTGGTGATCCGGGCATACCGCCCGGGGGCTGGCGCCATCACCGCCCACGTCGCGGACGGTGACGAGGTCGAGCTCGAGCAGATCCACCCCGCCGGGGTGTTCGAGGGCCTGGTCGAGGGCGCCGAGCTGCCTCTGCGCTACAGGCTGGAGGTCGACTACGGCCCGGCGGGGAGCTTCACGATCGACGATCCGTACTCGTTTGAGCCCACGCTGGGCGAGCTCGACACCTACCTGGCCGGCGAGGGCCGGCACGAGCAGCTCTACGAGAAGCTGGGCGCGCACGTGCGGGAAATGGAGACCCACCCACCGACCCACCCACCCGTCCCGGGCACCGGGTTTGCCGTCTGGGCCCCGGCGGCCCGCGGGGTCAGCGTGGTGGGCGACTTCAACTCCTGGGACGGCCGGCTGCACGCGATGCGCAGCCTGGGCTCGAGCGGGATCTGGGAGCTGTTCCTGCCCGGTGTCGAGCCGGGAGCCCGTTACAAGTACGAGATCCTGGATGCCGACCGGGATCTGGTGCTCAAGGCCGACCCGTACGCGTTCGCGGCTGAACTGCCGCCCAACACCGCCTCGGTGGTGTTCCGCTCCGAGCATCAGTGGCGCCCCGAGGATGCCCAGTGGCTGGCCCGGCGGGCCGACCGGCAACCGCTGGAGCAGCCGGTGTCGATCTATGAGGTGCACCTCGGCTCCTGGCGTCTGAACACGCTGGAGGGCAACCGTTCGCTCACTTACACCGAGCTGGCCGACGAGCTGTGCGCGTACGTCAAGGACATGGGCTTCACCCACATTGAGCTCCTGCCGGTCATGGCCCATCCGTTCTCCGGCTCCTGGGGCTACCAGGTGACCAGCTACTTCGCCCCCACGCCGCGCTACGGCTCACCGGACGACCTGCGGCAGTTCATCGAGCGGATGCACTCGAACGGCATCGGCGTGATCCTGGACTGGGTCCCCGCCCACTTCCCCCGCGACCAGTTTGCGCTGGCCCGGTTCGACGGGACCGCGCTCTACGAGCACGCCGATCCCCGTCGCGGCGCGCATCCCGACTGGGGCACGCTGGTGTTCAACTTCGGGCGCCATGAGGTACGCAACTTCCTCATCTCCAACGCCCTGTTCTGGCTGCGTGAGTACCACGTCGACGGCATTCGGGTCGACGCCGTGGCCTCGATGCTGTACCTGGACTACTCCCGCCGCGA
>DASZGO010000277.1:0-4057 GCA_035938755.1 Solirubrobacteraceae bacterium
CGGCGACAGCCGGGAGCGAAACAGGGTCACCGGGCCGGCGGGGAAGCCCAGCGAGGGCGGCGGCACCGGCTCGCGGCGGGGGATCCGGGCCCCTCGGCGTACCCGGGCCGCACTCACGTGCGGGCGGAACGGTCGCTGCTCCGGCCGATACCAGCCGCCGGCTTCCAGCCCAGCCGTCAGTGCGCCCTGAAGCGACGTGATCCCGCCCTGCCGATCGATCAGCTCGACCGCAAGCACCCGCGGCCGGCGCGGGGGCAGCCAGATCGCCAGCCCCAGCTCGAGCTCGCCCCCCGGCCACCGAGCCGCGGCCTGGGCACACGCCGCCGCGATCGCGCCGGTCTCTGAGCTCGCCCGCCACCCCAGAAAGCACAGGGTGACGTGCAGGTCATCAGCGGCGATGAGCCGGAGTCCGTCCAGTCCGCGCACTGCCTCCGAGCGCCAGGCCACGAGCGGCTCTCGCGCCTGCGCCGGCAACTCGAGGGCGACGAATAGCCGGACGCGCTCTGCGTCGCCCACTACCGGGCGCCGGCCGCGGGCGAGCGGCGTCCCACCTCGGAACTGCCCCGCTCCCCCTGGAGCAACCGGCGCAGGAGGTGCATCGCCACCGTCGTCGAGCGATCGCGCACGTCGCTCCGACCGCCGGGCAGCTGGAGCTGGCGGCTGATTCGCTCGCCCGAGTCAAGTGACACCGAGAAGCAGACCAGCCCGACCGGCTTCTCTTCGGTACCACCGTCCGGGCCGGCGATTCCGGTGATGCCCACGCCGACATCGGCCCCGAACCGCTCCCGCGCCCCGTCGGCCAGCGCGTCGGCCACCTCCTGAGAAACCGCCCCCACGCGTTCGATGAGCCCCGGATCGACCCCCACCAGCTCGGACTTGGCCCGGTCGGAGTAGGCCACCACACCACCGGCGAAGTACGCCGACGCACCGGGCGGGTCGGTCAGCCGGGCCGCCATCAACCCACCGGTGCACGACTCGGCCACGGCCAGCCAGCGCCCCTCCAGGAGCCGGGCCACCTGTTCGTCGACCGTGCTGCCATCGTCGGAGAACAGGGTGTCCCCGTGCCGCGCGGCGATGAACTCGGCCAGTGCCCGGTAGTCGGGCTCGTCCGGCGGCTCGTAGCGGGTCGAGACCTCGATCTCGCCCCGGCGCAGACAGGTGGTGATCTCCAGGTCATCCAGCCGCAGGCCCTCGGCCTCGGCCACCCGAAGCGTGGAGGCGATCTCCGACTCGGGGATCCCGAACAGGCGCAGCATGCCGCGGCGGTATTGCGGGGCCCCGGCCACCGCCGCCTGGAACGCCTCGGTCCCCACCGCCTCGCGCCACATGGGTTGGAGCTCCCGCGGCGGTCCGGGCAGCACCACCACCGTGGGACCGGAGCCGGAACCCGGCGACACGACCAGCCCGGGGGCGGTGCCCACCGGATCGAGCACCGTCGCCCCTTCGGGGATCATGGCCTGCTTGCGATTGGAGATCCTGATGGCCTCCTGGTCCAGGTTCGGCCACCGCCGCATGATGCCCTCGAGGATCTCCTCGATTCGCACCTCTAGGTCCGGGTCGAGCGCCATCTGGCGCCCGCTGAACTCGGCCACCACCTCGGCGGTCAGATCGTCGGCAGTGGGGCCGAGGCCGCCGCTGGTCACGATCAGGCGCATTCCGCTGTCGGACATGAACCGCAGGGTGGTCAGTAGGTCATCGCGGCGGTCGCCCACGATCTGGATCATCGCCGCGTCCACCCCCGCCTCCCGCAGCCGCTCCGACAGCCAGGGGCCGTTGCGGTCGCGAATGATCCCGGTCAGCACCTCGGTGCCGGTGATCAGGATGCCCGCGCGAGGGCCATCAGCCATGGTTACTCACGGGCAGGTGGGCGACTGGGAGAGAGGAACGGTCTTCACCGAATCCGGGGTGAGCAGGAAGCGGATGGCGTTGGCTGATCCCGGCACCGGGACCGACTTGCCGTTGACTTTCATCTGCATGGCATTGTTGCCGAGCGTCAGCAGCAGCTTGGGCGCCTTTTGCGTGGGCACCGACTGGCCGGCGTTGTATGTCTGCTCGTTGATCAGCTTGGTGCCGTTGCCATCCACCAGGCAGACATACACGGTCCCGGTCGGCACCAGTTGAAGGCTGACCGTGGTGGGCTTCGGCGGCGGCGTGGGCTTGGCGTGGGTGGGCGACGCCTGCGCGGTGGGCTTCTGCGGCGCCGGCTTGTGGCCGCTGGTGCCCGAGCCCGACTGCGTGGCTGAGCCCACGACGTAGAGGACCGCCAGCAGCACCACCACGGCAAGCGCCACGGGCGCCCAGCCCGGCAGGCGCCTCCGGGGCCGAGACGGCTCGCGGTCCCGGGCCATCGGCGAGATCGGCCGCGGGTCGTTATCGCGGTGCTCGTAGCGGTTCTTGAACTCGTCGATCAGCATCCGCGAGTCGAGGCCGAGGAAGTCGCTGTAGGTTCTGAGAAAGCTCTTGACGTAGACCGGGCCGGGAAGCAGGTCCCATTCCTCGTTCTCGATCGCGCGCAGATATTTGGCCCGGATCTTGGTCCGGGCCTCGACTTCGCTGATGTCGATCCGGGCCCGCATCCGAGCCTCCCGAAGGGTCGCGCCGATGTCGGTCATCGACCCGAAGGCTACCGTCGCTTTCGCAATCCCCTAGCCCGGATCGGCGGGGCCGGAAGCCCCAGCATGGGCGCCGGCCGGCGATGTCACCGGGGCCCGGTCAGACTCGGCTAGATGGGCCAGGATGCGGGGCACGTCGGCCTCCGAGATCAGTACCTGGCGGGGCTTGGAGCCCTCATAGCCGGAGATGATCCCCCGGCGCTCGAGCATGTCGATCACCCGGCCGGCGCGGGTGTAGCCCAGCCGCAACCGGCGCTGGAGCATCGAGGTTGACGCCGTGCCCATCTGGGCCACCAGCGCGATCGCCTCCTCGAGCCGCGGATCCTCGTCAGGGTGGAAGTCGGCGTCCTCCCCGCCGGCCTCGTCAGCCGACTCGACCTCCTCCAGCAGCTCCTGGCGAAACTCGGGCTCGCCCTGGCGCCGCCACGCGTCGGTGAGCTCGCCAATCTGCGGCTCGTCGATGTACGCGCCCTGGATGCGCTGGAGCTTCGAGGACCCCACGGGCGAGAACAGCATGTCCCCTTGGCCCAGCAGCGACTCGGCGCCGTTCTGATCGAGGATGACCCGGGAATCCGTCTGGGACGAGACCGAGAACGCAATCCGCGAGGGCACGTTGGCCTTGATCATTCCGGTGATCACGTCCACCCGCGGGGATTGCGTGGCCAGCACCAGGTGGATGCCCACGGCCCGGGCCTTCTGGGCCAGGCGGATGATCGCGTCCTCCACGTCGGCCGGGGCCACCATCATCAGGTCGGCCAGCTCGTCGATCACGCACAGGATGTAGGGCAGCGACGGCTCGCCTCGCTTCTCGCGGAACCGGTTCAGCTCGGGCAGCGACCGCGTCCGGGCCAGTGACATCGTCCCGTAACGCTGCTCCATCTCCCGAACCAGGTTGGCCAGCGCGTTGGCCGCCATTCGGGGGCTGGTGATCACCGGGGTGAGCAGATGGGGAATCGACTCATAGTGGTTGAGCTCGACCTGTTTTGGGTCGACCAGCACGAGCCGGACCTCGTGTGGCGTCGCCCGGAGCAGGATCGAGGACAGCATTGCGTTCACGCAGGCTGACTTGCCCGCTCCGGTCGTGCCGGCCACCAGCAGGTGCGGCATCTTGGCCAGGTCGGCGCCGATGGCCCGGCCGGCGATGTCCTTGCCCAGCCACACCGTGAGCGGCGACCAGTCCGGCGGCGGCTCCTGGAACACGTCACCCAGATGCACGATCCGGCGGCGGGCGTTGGGCACCTCTACCCCCACCGCCTGCTTGCCGGGGATCGGCGCCAGGATGCGAATGTCGGTGGCGGCCAGCGCGTAGGCCAGGTCGTCCTTGAGCTGCGCGATCTTGGAGACCTTGGTGCCAGGAGCCAGCCGCAGCTCGTACCGGGTGATGTGCGGCCCGGTGACCCGACCGATCACCGACCCGGAGATCCCGAAGTGCCCCAAGGTCTCGA
>DASZGO010000278.1:0-1812 GCA_035938755.1 Solirubrobacteraceae bacterium
GTCGCACCTACGCCCGGGAGGCGTCCTGGCCGTGGCGCTGACCGAGCGGTTCGACCTCTACCGCTCGGGGCCCGGTCAGCCCGCGCTTGCACCTGACGTGGGCCGGCGCGGTGAGACGATCTACGCCAGCCGGCCGACCGCGGTCCGCCAGGCCGGAAATGCGGTCGTGATCGAGCGCCGGCGGGAGACGATCACGGGCGACGGCCGGGCGGTCGCGGAGCCCGAGGTGATCCGTCTGGAGCGCCTGAACGCCGAGCAGCTCGAGCGACAGGCCCGCGGCTGCGGGCTGGAACCGGTGGGCCGGCACGCGATCGGGGCTACGGACGACCACGTGGGAAGCGTGGTGGTGATGCTCGGTGGCTGAGCCAGTGCTGCGCGTGTGCGCGCTGTATCCCGATCTGATGAACATCTACGCCGACCGGGGAAACCTGCTCCTGCTCGAGCGCCGCTGCCGCTGGCGGAATATGGGCTTTGAGCTGCGGTCCAGCGGCCTGGGCGAGCCGCTCGACCCGGACAGCGCCGACCTGTTCTACATCGGCGGCGGCCAGGACCGCGACCAGGTCCGCTGCGCGTTCGACCTGGCCGAGGTCAAGCGCGATGCCCTGCACGAGGTGGCGGCCCGGGGCGGGGTGATCCTGGCCGTGTGCGGGGGCTACCAGCTGCTCGGACGCTCCTATCAGCTGGGTGACGAGACGTTGCCCGGAGTCGAGCTGGTCGACCTCCACACGGTGCGCGAGGAGGGACCGCGGCTGATCGGCAACGTTGCCGTCGAGACCGAGCTGGCGCCGGGGCAGCGTATGGTGCTGGCCGGTTTCGAGAACCACGGCGGCCGCACCTACCTGGGGCCCGGCACCGAGCCGCTCGGCCGCGTCGTGCAGGGCCACGGGAACAACGGCCGAGACGGACTCGAGGGCGTGCGGGCGGGGCGGGTGATCGGCACCTACCTGCACGGACCGCTGCTGCCCAAGAACGCCTGGTTCGGGGACTGGCTGATCGGGCAGGCGCTGGGTCTGGAGTCGCTGGCCGAACTGGACGATGCCCTGGAGGGGGCGGCCCACGAGTCGGCCCGCCACGCCGCGGGGCTTTAGCTCGGGGGCCGCACTGGGCACAAACTGGGTCTACGTCTCGGTCCTCCGGCGACGAGGCTGCCGGGTTTAGACCCGAAGCGCAAGCGATGCTGCATATCGCTGTTGGGAACAAGCCTCGGAGGCCGGCGAGCCGATGTCGTCCCGCATTGAAGACTGCTCGCGGTCCGCGTGAGTCGTCTGGCGGCAGATCCGGCCTCCGTTAGCGCCGCTCGATCCGGGGGAAAGACGAAGCTATCTCGAGCCGGGCCCGAGAGGCTCGGAAAGGAGGCTCACATGTCTGGAGTCCGGAAGCTCAGCGCCGCTGCGATGATCGCTGCGCTAGTGGCTGGCCTGATCGCTGGCGGCAGCGGAGCCGCGGCCCCGAAGGTCCACCGTTACACAACGCACGGGCGCCTGGTGGTCCTTGATGCGCACACCGGGGTAGGGGACGTGAAAGGCTCAGCCAGCGGAAAGTATGCCGCGCAGATCGCCCACTTCACGGTCAAGGGAAACAAGGTCTCGGGCACTAGCGTGAGCTACAACAGCGTCGGTTCCACCGTCGGGCCGTTCACCCTCACGTTGAAAACCAATCCCGATGGCAGCACGACGTACACCGGAACCGGGAGGATCACCGCCGGGACCGGCCTTTACCGCGGCGCGAGGGGGACCGTCAAGGTCAGTGGTCACACCGCGAAGGGCGCGACCATCGGGTACTTCACCTACAAGGTCACGGTCAAGTACTAGC
>DASZGO010000279.1:0-1641 GCA_035938755.1 Solirubrobacteraceae bacterium
GGCGTGACCCCGTACTTGGCGGCGATCTTCTCCTGCGCCGCGATCATCAGATAGTGCTCTGACGTGGCGCGCAGCCAGCGGGAGAACGACACCTCAGGACCTCAGTTCCGACAGCAGGTTCTGAGCGGCCAGCGCGATCGGCTCGTTCAGCGCCCCGATCGGGGGCGAGTAGACGTTCTCCATGGTGGCCAGCTCGCGAACGGTTATCCCGGTCCGGACCGCCATGGCCAGGAAGTCCGCGCGTTCCTTGATCCCCTCGCGGCCGACCATCTGCGCGCCGATGAGGTTGAGCGTCTTCGGATCGGCCAGCAGCTTGACCCGGACCTTCTCCACTCCCGGGTAGTAGCGGGCCCGCGAGATGCCCTCGGCCACGCCGACCACGTGCGGTATGCCGAGCGCGGTCGCGATCGTCTCGCTGAACGAGACGCCGCCGATCATCCAGTCCCCGGCCACCATGCCCCACGGCACGCTCACCGGCTGGTAGGTGCGCTGGCCGCCGGCCGCGTTGGTCCCCGCGACCTTGCCCTGGGCGTAGGCGTGGCTGCCGGATAGACCCTGGACCGGGATCTCGGTGACGCTGTGCGGCACTTCGATGCAGTCCCCGGCCGCCCAGACATCAGGGGCCGACGTGTGCATGCGCTCGTCCACGATGATCCCGTCGGCCGAGCCGATCCGCAGCCCGGCGGCCCGGGCCACGCTGGTGTTGGCCTGTTTTTTGGTGCAGACCACGGCAAGGTCGCAGGCGATCTCTCCGTCCGAGGTCGCGACGGCCCGGACCGTGCCGTCGCCGAGGAACCCGGTCAGGGTGGTGCCGAAGTGGAGTTCGGCGCCCTTCTCCCGCCAGGAGTCCTGGACCGGGGCGACGATGTCGGGGTCGGTGGCCACCGACAGCGCCCACGCGCCGGGGTCGATCAGGTGGGTCTTGATGCCGCGATGGCACAGCGCGGTCACCATCTCCAGGCCCAGCGGGGAGGCTTCGACCACGACCGCCGTGCGGACGCCGTCGAGCACCTTGTCCCACTCCATGGCCCGCCGGATGTTCTTCACGTAGTACAGGCCGCCGAGATCGGTGCCGGGTACGCCGGGATCGGCGTAGTCGAAGCCGGTGGCCACGATCAGCTTGTCGTAGCGGACCTCGTCCTCGCCCGCCACGGACACGACCTTGCGGGCGGTGTCGAATCCGGTGGCCCGCGTCTCATAGTGGATGTCGATGCCCTGGCCAGCGTAGGCTTCCTTTGTCGCCAGAAAGAGCCGCTCGAAGTCGGGAATCTCCTTGCCGTGGACATAAGGAATGCCGCACGGGCTGTACCCGACGTCCTCGAACTCGGTGTAGACGCGAATGTCCGCGGCCGCGTCCACGGCCTTGGCCGCTCCGGCCGCGCCGATGCCCGCGGCACCGCCGCCGATCACCACGATCCGCTGGGCCCTGCTCATCTCCGGGCTCATCTCCGGCAGCACCCTCTTCCCACGACCGGGACGGGACGTTTAGTATCCGCTATGAGTCGTACACTATACTGGCCGTGGCCATGCTGAACGTCAAGACACCGTCACCGTTCTCCCCCGTGGACGCCCCATGAACCGAGTACCGCGCACCGAGGGACCGCCCTGCCTGGACGTGCAGCCCAAGACGCGTGCGGACGG
>DASZGO010000280.1:0-21905 GCA_035938755.1 Solirubrobacteraceae bacterium
GCGGTGGAGAACGCCCCGGACGGCGGCGCCGTGTTCAGTATCCGGCTGCCCACGCTGTCCCCCGCGTCGGCGGAGGCAGAGTCAGGGCGCGGGCGGGCGGACGATGCGGGCCTGGCGCGCGGTCCGGAAGCGCTTGCGTAGGGCCCAGAAGAACACCCCGAACACCGGGACGGCTGCCCCCAGCATCAGCTCGCGGGTTCCCCGCTGACTCGGCGTCCCGAAGGCCGCCACGCTGGCCGCCACCAGCCCAGCGGCCGGAACCGCGGCCAGCAGCGTGGCGTGCGAGCGGTAGCCAGAGAAGTGCTCACGCGCCGTGACCTCGAGCACCCCGAGCACGCATACGCCGATCCCCGCGAACAACGCCGCCCGGTTGGCTGACGCCACGCCGACGATCACGCCCACCAAGCCGATGAAGATGGCCAGCTCGGCCACCGGGATCGGGTAGAACAGGCCATTGGGACGCTCTCCGTAGGTCCGACCGGTGAGGATCGCTGACAACGACTCAACCGTGGTCTCAGGTTGGTGATCCCGCCGCTCGGACCGCGCCTGGACCCGCGGCGTCGGAGCCGGGCGAGAAGCGGCGGCAGACTTCCGCCGCTTGCGCGACTGTCGCTTTGACTTGGCCTGGGCCACGACCCCCGAGGATAAACGGGGCCCAGCGGCCGGGGCTCAGGTGGCGGGCGTGGGCTCCGTGGTGGTGGAGGCGTCGGCCATCTCACGGAACAGGCCGGTGACGATGAACACGATCTGCTCGGCGATGTCGACCGTGTTGTCGCCGATCCGCTCTAGGCACCGGGCCACCAGGACCATGAACATCGACCACTCGCGGACGTCCTCGTCGCCGCCGATATCCACCGCTCGCCGGAAGATCTTGCGGTTGAGCTGGTTGATCTCGAAGTCCTGGCGCACCAGGTCGCGAGCCAGCTCGACGTTGCGGGTGGAGAACGCGTCCTTGGCCTCGGCCACCTGCTGGCGGGCCCGCTGCCCCATCCGCTCGATCGCGTCCAGGATGTCCTTGTCCTTGGGCGCCTCGTAGCCGGACAGCGGCACGAGCTTGGCGATGTTCACGCACTGGTCGCCCATCCGCTCGATGCAGCGCAGTGTGTGCAGCAGCGCGGCCACCACCCGCAGGTCTCCCGCCACCGGCGCCTGACGGGCCAGCAGCGACAGGATCCCCTGGTGCACCTCCAGGTAGCGGCCGTCGATCACGTCGTCGTCCGCCACCACCATTCCCGCCAGCTCGATGTCCTGGTAGCTCAGCGACTCCAGCGCCCGGTCGAGCTGCGTGACCACGATGTCCATCGCCCCCAGCGTCTGCTCTTCGAGCTCGCGCAGCGTCTCCTGGAACTGATGGCGGGGCTCTTGCACCGACATGGGCTACCCGAACTTCCCGGTTACGTAGCGCTCGGTCCGCTCATCCGACGGCTTGGTGAAGATTTCGGTGGTCGGTGCGTGCTCCACCATCTGCCCGTCGAGCATGAACGCCGTGGTGTCCGAGACCCGTGCCGCCTGTTGCATGTTGTGGGTCACGATCACGATCGTGTACCGCTCCTTGAGCTGATCCATCAGCTCCTCGATCTTCAGCGTGGCCACCGGGTCAAGCGCCGAGCACGGCTCGTCCATCAGGATCACCTCCGGCGCCACCGCGATTGTGCGGGCGATGCACAGGCGCTGCTGCTGCCCGCCCGACAGGCCGATGCCGGGCGCCGTCAGCCGGTCTTGCACTTCCTCCCACAGCCCCACCGACTGCAAAGCGTCATTGACGCGCGCGCGCAGATCAGGGCCCTTGGTTCCCGTCAGTCGCAATCCCGCGGCCACGTTGTCGAAGATCGACATGGTGGGGAACGGATTGGGCTTCTGGAACACCATCCCGATTAGGCGACGCACCGCCGTCACGTCGATCTTGTCTTCGTAGATGTCCTGGGCATCCAGAAACACGCTGCCCTCGGCTCGGGCCCCGGGGATCTCCTCGTGCATCCGGTTGATGCAGCGGACCAGTGTCGACTTGCCGCAGCCCGACGGTCCGATGATCGCGGTCACTTGATTGGCGGCAAAGTCGACGCTGACCCCCTTGATCGCCTCGCGCTGGCCGTAGTAGGCGTGCAGGTCCTCGACGCTGATCCCCTGACCAGTGGCACCCGACGCCGCGGCATCGCCGCCCGGGACCGTCTGCGTCTGCTCGGCTGATCCCCCTCCGCTCGACATGTCCGTCTGTTCCTTGCTCGTGGTCTCTGGAGGGATCATGACATGCGACTCCTTCTGGCGGCCAGACGCGCGACGATGTTGAAGATCAAGACGAGGACGACCAACGTTAGTGCTGCGCCCCACGCCCGGTCGACGACCGCGTTGCGGGGGCTGGTGATGTCCTGGAAGATCTGGGTGGGCAGCGTGTTCATCGGTTGACCCAGGCTGGCGCTGAGTCCGGTGGCGGTGGCGATCGTGAACAGCAGCGGAGCGGTCTCCCCCATCCCGCGGGCGATGGACAGCAGCGACCCGGTGACCAACCCCGGGCCGGCGGTGGGCAGCACGACCCGGAACACCACCCGCCAGCGCGGCGCGCCCAGCGCCAGCGCGGCCTCCCGCAGGCTGTCCGGCACGAGCAGCAGGACGACCTCGGCGGAGCGGACCACGATCGGCAGCATCAGCAGCGCGATTGCCACCGCGCCCTTCCACGCCGCGAACGTGCCCCCGATGTGCGCGAGCACGAGCACGATGTATATGAACAGGCCGAACATGATCGACGGGACGCCCGTCATCACGTCAATGAAGTAGCGCACCAGCCCGGCGAACCGGGATGACTTCCCGTACTCCACCAGGTAGAGCGCCACCCCGATGCCGACCGGCAGCGCGATCACCGTGGCCAGCCCCACGATCTCCAGCGTGCCGAGTAGCGCGCTGCGGATGCCGCCCGGATACCCGAGGAAGTTCCCGTTCGGGTCGGTGGTGAAGAACTTGCCGCTCCATTGCCCCACCCCGCGCTTGACCAGGAAGTACAGGATCAGGACCAGCGGGATCAGCGCGATCAACGTGGCCAGTCCGAGCAGGCCGCGCATCACCCAGTCGGTGTAGCGGCGGCGCGGGCTGATGCCCGGTAGGACCCGTGGAGGGTCGAGCCGGAGGTAGCTCATGGCTCGGTCACCGCCGGCGCGATCGTGACCCCGGTGGCCCCGCTGCCGCGCCGCCCCCGCTCACCCCGGGCCACGAATCCCCGGGCGATGACGTTGACGACCAGCGTGAGTACGAACAGCACCAGCCCGGCCGCGAACAGGGCGGAGACGTGGATCCCCTGGGCCTCGCCGAACTCGTTGGCGATCACCGCGGCCAGCGAGTAGCCCTGGTTGAACAGGTGCTTGCCGATCACCGGGGCGTTCCCGATCACCAGCACGACGGCGATCGTCTCACCCAGCGCCCGCCCCAGGCCTAGCATCGCGCCGCCGGTGATCCCCGGGCGGGCGTATGGGAGTACCGCCATCCGAATCATCTCCCAGCGCGTGGCCCCCAGAGCCAGCGCCGCTTCCTTGTGCTCGGTCGGCACGGTGGAGATCACCTCCCGGGAGATGGCCGACACGATGGGCAGGATCATGATGGCCAGGATCAGCCCGGCGATGAAGTAGTTGGGCCCGGTGACCGTGCCTCCCCCGATGAACGGGATGAATGAGAACGTGCTGGCGAACCACTTCTCGGCCGGCATCAGCTTGGGGATCAGCACGAACACCCCCCACAGCCCGTAGACCACCGAGGGCACGGCCGCCAGCAGATCCACCACCACACCGAGCGGCGTGCGCAGCCGGCGGGGGCATATTTCGTTGATGAACAGCGCTGTGGCCACCGCCACCGGCACCCCGATGCCCAGCGCGATGGCTGAGGTGATGAGGGTTCCGACCAGCAGCGGAGCCCCGTGGTAGATGTTGCGGGAGACGTCCCAGTCGTTGCCGAATACGAAGCTCAGCCCGAACCGGCTCAGGGCATCCTGCGACTGGCCGATCAGCCGTATGAAGAAGTAGACGATCAGGAGTAGGATCAGCGAGGCCAGGGCGGTCAGCCCCCACTTCAGAACCCGATCGGGAAGCCGCCCCACCGGCGACCGCTCGAGAAACGAGCGGCCGCCGGAGGGCGTTACGGTGGCGGCGCCTGCCTCCACCGTCCTCCTACTTAACCGGTGACCCGTTGCAGCTGAGCTTCGCCAGCTGACTGGTGTCCTTGGCCACCAGCGGGGCCGGAAGCGGCGCGTAGGGCAGCTGACCGCCGCCCGGGCCAAGCGTCTTCTGCCCGGCGCCCACCGCGTAGCCCAGGAACCGCTTGAGCGCGCCAGCCGTCGAAGCGCTGGCGTTCCCACTCTTGCACGCGTCCTGGTAGACGTCGATGAACGTCTGGGAAGCGATCGGGTAGGCCGCCGGGTTCGGCGAATTGATCGTTGAGATACCCAGGTTCGCTGGCACCTTGACGCCCACGGCCGCCGCCGAGGTGTTGGGGATGGTCGGCAGCACGTAGCTCCCGCTCGAGTTCTTCACCGCGGCGTAGGTGAAGCTGTTCTCCAGCGCGTAGGCCTGCTCTACGTAGCCGATCGCTCCGGGCGTCTGCTTTACCGCAGCCGCCACCCCGGCGTTCTTGGCTGCACCGGTACCAGTCGGCCACTTCACATCCTTGCCCGCGCCCACTGATGACTTCCAGGTCGGGTCGGTGGCGGCCAGGAACTTGGTGAAGCCGTCCGTGGTGCCCGATGAATCGGACCGGTGGACCACCGTGATCGCCGTGCTCGGGAGCTTCTGCCCCGGATTGAGCTTGGCGATCGCCGGATCGCTCCAGGTCTTGATCTTGCCCATGTAGATCGCGGCAATGGTAGGACCATCGAGCTTCACGCCGCTGCTCACACCCGACAGGTTGTACGACACGGTGATGCTGCCGAACGCAACCGGGAACTGGAGGATCGGGCCTTTCATCGCCTTAACTTCGGTCGGCTTGATCGGCGAGTCATCTCCAGCGAAGGCGACGGTCGCAGCCTGGAGCTGAGTGACCCCGGCTCCCGATCCAACCGCGTTGTAGTTCAGGGTCACGCCCTGACCCTTCAGCGTGCCCGCCCACTGCTGGTAGATCGGCGCCGCGAACGTGGAGCCGGCGCCGTTGAGGGTCCCTGAAGCTCCGCCTCCGGTCGTCGCGCTACTGCCGCCTCCCCCGGAGGTGCCTGACGACGAGCTACTGGAGCCGCAGGCACCCACCGCGATGGCCGCGACCACCGGTGCTGCGATTGCAACCATGCGACGAATACTCAATGTCATCTCCTTGGTTGTGATGTTGACGCCAGTTTGGGGCGCCAGGGCGCCACGCGTGTCAACGAGATGTGAACGCGCGATTGGGGTCGTGTGATCGTTCTGGAGCCAGTCGGTAGCCGAACCCGACATGGGTGTGGATGAAGCGCCAGCCTGGTGCCGCCTGCTCGAGCTTTACCCGGAGCTTGCGAACGTACACATCGACCGAGCGATCCCCGGGGCGCAAATCCCGGCCCCAGGCCACGCGGGACAGCTCGTCACGCTCGACGATCCGGCCAGCTCGCCGGGCCAGCTCGATCAGCAGATGCAGCTCACGCCCGGAAAGCATCAGCGTGTGGCTGCCGGCCATGGCCATGTGTCCGTCAGGCAGGACCTGGAGTGGTCCCACCTTGATCACCTCATCGCTTGCCGGGACGGTCACCGTCAATTCATGACGAATCCTTCAGCCGACGCCGTCTCCCGGTGTGTCGGAGTGGTAATTGCCAGGTGAAAAAAATGTGAAAGCGGCTCAACCCCGGGGCCGTAGCCCGGGGTTAGCGCCGGACCACCACTCGCGGATCGATGCCCCGTCTCGGGCTAGGCGCGGACCGGGTCCAGCGGCTCGTCAGCTGCCGCGTCCCCCACGGCCGCGGCCTCGTCGGCTTCACGCGCCGCGGCTTCACCACCCGGCTCGTTCTTGGGCGCGAATCGGTAGCCCACCCCGAAATGGGTGTGGATGTAGCTCCATCCTGGGGACGTGATGCGGAGCTTTTGGCGAAGCTTGCCCACGAACACGTCGACCGACCGGTCGCCGTGGCTCATGGCGTAGCCCCAGATCCGCTCGTAGATCTCCTCGCGGCGCAGGACCCGATCCGACTGGGCCAGCAACTGCAGGATCTCGAACTCTCGGGCCGTCAGCTCGGCGCTCAGGTCGCCCACGTACACCTGATGCAGATCGGCCCGGATCGTCAGCTCCCCGGCGCTGGTCGGCGGATCGAGCACGGCCAGTTCACGGCGCCGGTGCCGGCGCAAGGTCGCCTCGACCACACAGATCAGCTCCTCTGGATGGCAGGGCTTGGTCACCCACGCGTCGACCCCCAGCCGCAACCCCCGGACCCGCTGGGCCACCGACGAGGGTCCGGTGGACACCACCACCGATAACCCGGGCAGCCGGGCACACACCTGCTCAAGGTAGCCCCAGCAGTCGGGACCGATCACCGACACGTCGACGATCAACGCGTTCAGGCGCATCCGGACTAGCGCCTCTGGTGTCACCGGGCTGGACACCACTGTGTAGTCCCACCCCAGAGCCTCGAGGCGCTTGACCAACACCTGCATGAACCCCTTGTCGCGATCAATCACAGCCGCCCGCACAGAACTCTGAGGGCGCTGGGGCGTGGCAGCCGTCGGCTGGTCGCTGCGCTCGGCCAACATCTGGGCTGGACTGTACCTGCTGGACCGACGGAACCGTGATCTTAGGCCGGGTTTACGACCTGGTTACGTGGAATTTGCGGGCGCCACCGGTCCGGCTGGGCGAGTCCTTGCACGCTCCGGGCATGGGACTTCACGAAACGGTTACGAGATCCTGGCCTGACCGTCGAACATCATGGCGTGGGTCACGCCGAGCTGCACTTCCACCTGCTCCCGGGCCTGGATGACGGCCCGACGTCGATCGAGGAGAGCCTCGACCTGGCCCGGCAGGCCTCGGACCAGGGCACGCGGACGATCGTGGCCACCCCGCACGTGAACCTGACCTGCACCCCCGACGTCGGGTCGCTGCCCGCCCGGGTGCAGGAGGTCAGCGAGGCCCTGCGGCGGGCCGGGATTCCGATTCGCGTGCTGTGCGGCGGCGAGCTGGCCCCCAACCGGGCGCTCCAGCTGTCCCGGGCCGAGCTCGAGACCATCGCCCAGGGCCCGCCGGGGCGGCGCTGGGTACTGCTCGAGGCGCCCCTGACCGGACTGACCGACGACTTCACACCCGTGGCCGATGAGCTGCGGGCCCGCGGGTTTGCCACGGTGATCGCCCATCCCGAACGTGCGCTGTCCCGCTTCCACGGCGCCTGGCCGGTCCTGGAGCACGAGTTCGCCGCGGGTAGCGCCATGCAGGTCAACACCTGGTCGCTGGCCGGGCTGTACGGAGAGCGCACGCGGATCGACGCCCTCCGGGTGCTTCAGGCCACGCGACGCGTCTGCGTGGCCTCGGACGCCCACGGCCCCAAGCGCCGGCCGACGTTGAAGCTGGCGCTGGACTGCCTGGAGGCCTCGGGCCTGGCCGATGCCGGCCAGTTCGTAGATGCGATACCCCGCGCTCTGCTGGCCGACGGGTTGAGCTCGCGGCCGCTGGCTCCCGTCGAGCAGCACTGAGCCGGCCTTAGCGAAAACTTCGTTCCGTCCGGCACGCGTCCTCTATCCTGATGCCCGCGGCGGGCGGTCCTCTTGTCCCCGTTACCACCTCTATGGCTTCACGTACCAAGCAGAAGGAAGAAGCTCGGGCTCGGCGCCTGGCCGAAGAGCAGGCCCAGACCGAGCGCAGCCAGCGCCAGCGCCGCATGTTCATGCTCGGTGGAGTGCTGCTGCTCGCCGTGGCCGTGGTCGCCGTGGCCATCGCCATCAGCTCGTCCGGCGGCAGCTCGACGGCTGGATCCGCCGCGGCCACGCCGAAGACCCCCCAGCAGCAGCAGCAGCAGACTCAGATCAGCCGCCAGATCAATGGGCTCCTGGCCGGCCTCCCGCAGTCGGGCAACACGCTCGGTTCGCCTCGCGCGCCCGTGACCGTGACCGAGTTCGGTGACCTCCAGTGCCCCGTGTGCCGCGACTTCGCCCTGACCTCGGAGAACCAGCTGATCGCGAACGAAGTGAAGGCGGGGAAGGTGAAGCTGCTCTACAAGTCGCTCCAGACCGCCACGCCGGACCCGGCCACGTTCGGCGTCCAGCAGTCGGCCGCGCTGGCCGCGGGCAAGCAGAACAAGTCCTGGAACTTCATCCTGCTCTTCTACCACGAGCAAGGCGCCGAGGGCTCGGGCTACGTCAATGCCGGTTACCTAGCCGGCCTGGCCCGGCAGATCCCCGGGCTGAACTTCACCCAGTGGCAGACCGATACCCGGAATCCCACGCAGCTGGCCCAGGTGCAGGCTGACGAGAACTCCGCCCAGGCCCAGGGCTTCACCGCGACGCCTTCGATCACCATCCAGGGCCCCAAGGGTCCCGCTCCGCCGATCGTTGGGCCGCCCAGCTACAGCGATCTCCAGGCCCGGATCAAGCAGGTCTCCTAGTGCGGCTGCGCCGCGTGATGATCGGGTTGACGGTGCTCGGCCTGGGCGTTGCCGGCTACCTGGTGTACGTGCATTACTCGGGGATCAAGCCCACCTGCTCGCTGGGCACCTCCTGCCTGAAGGTCCAGACCTCGGAGTGGTCGAAGCTGGCCGGCGTGCCCGTGGCTCTGATCGGGCTGATCGGCTACATCGCCATCCTGACCAGCCTGCTGCTGCCTGAACGCGAGGAGACCCGCGTGGCCACGCTCGGCCTGACGGTCGTTGGGTTCGGTTTCTCTGCCTACCTCACATATAGAGAGCTGTTCTCGATTCACGCGGTGTGTGAGTGGTGCGCCTCCAGCGCGGTGATCATGACGGTGCTGTTCATCTGCGCGGCGGCCCGCTACCTGATCGGAGGGCCCACCCGGCTCTCCGAGTCTCCGTCGTTGCCGGATGCGGAACTGTCGGGCAACGGCCACGTGCCCGAGCAGCTAGTCCGCCCCCGCGTCTGAAACTGACCTTCGCCCGGGGCCGTCCGGCGCCCCGCCGATCATGTGCTCGTGAGCTGGCGCACGACCCGGGCCAGTGCCCGCAGCACCCAGCAGACCCGCCAGGTGGCGGTCATCGATCTGGGCTCCAACTCGTGGCGGCTGGTCGTGTTCAGCTTCGTGCCCGGCGGCTGGTGGAAGCGCACCGACGAGCTTTACGAGACCGTCCGCATCGGTGCCGGCATGGGCGCCACCGGTCGCCTGAGCGAAGCGGCGATCGTCCGGGGCATGGAGACGCTGACCGTGTTCGAGCGGTTCTGCATCGCCCACGACCTCGTGCCCGAGCAGGTGCACGCGATCGCCACCAGCGCCATCCGGGACGCGTCCAACCGCGAGGAGTTCCTGGAGTCCGCCGCCCAGACCACGCGGCTGAAGGTCGAGGTCCTGTCAGAACAGGAGGAGGCGCGACTGGGCTACCTGGCCGCGGTCAACACCACCACGCTCCGCGACGGCGCCGTGCTGGAGCTGGGCGGCGGGAGCCTGCAGCTGATCGAGGTCCGTGACCGGCAGGCGGGAGAGCTGCTCTCGCTGCCGCTGGGTGCAGTCCGGATCACCGAGGAGTTCCTGCCCAGCAGCGAACCGGTCAAGAAGAGAGATCTTCAGCGGGCTCGTGAGCACATCACCGCGGCCATCGCCGGCGTGAGCTGGTTGCGTGACTCGGGCGATCGCCTGGTGGGCATCGGCGGCGCGGTACGAAATCTGGCCGCTGCCGCCTACAGCGCCACCAGCGAGCTCGACCTGGGCGTCCAGGGGTTCATGCTTACGCGGGATGCGCTGGCCGAGCTGATCCAGGAACTGGCCACGCTGCCGGCAGCCGAGCGGGGAGCGCATCCCGGGATCAAGCCCGGCCGCGGCGACATCATCCTGGCCGCCGCGCTGACCATCGAGGCGGTGCTCGAGCAGGGTGGCTTCGCCGGCATCGAGGCCACCGAGGCCGGGCTGCGAGAGGCCGTGTTCTTCGAACGTGAACTGCTGGCCGGCCAGTCGCCCTTGTTTGAGGACGTGCGGCGAGCGGCGGTGCGCAACCTGACCGTCCAGTACGAGTCCGACCTGGAGCACGTCGAGCACGTGGCCACGCTGGCCCTCCAGATGTTCGACTCGCTCGTGGACAGCGGCCTGATCGAACCCATGGCCGACGAGCGCGAGCTCCTGTGGGCCGCCTCGATGCTCCACGACGTGGGCATGACGATCTCCTACGACGACCATCACAAACACTCGCGCTACCTGATCGTGTCGGCCGAGCTGCCGGGATTCGATCCCCGCGAGCGGGCGCTGATCGCCCAGATCAGCCGCTACCACCGCAAGGGCGCGCCGAAGCTCGGGGACATGGCGGGGCTGGCCCGGCCGGGCGACGAGGACCTGGTGGCCCGGTGCGCCCTGCTGGTTCGCCTGGCCGAGCACCTGGAGCGCGGCCGTGACCAGTCGGTGCGCAGCGCCCGGCTGCGCACCAACGGTGACGGCGTTGACCTGCACCTGGAGGCAGCCGGAGACAATCTGGTGCTGCCGCGCTGGAGCGTCGAGCGCTACGGCGACGACGAGGCGTTCGAACGCGTGTTTGGGCGGCGCCTGCTGATCGGCTGAGCCGCTACCGTTTGCCGGGCATGAAGCGCGGAGGGATCTTGGTGGCGCTGCTCGGGGCCATGCTGGGCGTGCCCGCTACGGCATCGGCGGCGATCACCAGCGTGTTCTCTGGCCAGACGGTCAGCGCCACGGGCATTTCCTGCCCGGCGCAGAGTGACGGCGTCCGGGTGTGCCACGGGACCGACGCCGGACCCGACCTGCGGCTGAAGAGCTTCGACACCACGCCGCTCGAGGTCTACGTCATCCTGCCGCCGGCCCCGGGTTCAGGGAGCGACGGGCATTACCCGCTGATCGTGCAGAGCCACGGGTGGGGCGGGGCGGCCGGCGGCCCGGACGACGCCCAGTTCTTGGGTCCCACCGCCGACCGGTGGGCCAAGCAGGGCTATGCCGTACTGCAGCTGACCGCGCGCGGGTTTGGCGACTCGTGCGGGAAGAAGACTTCGGCCGCGGGCCAGCTGGCCTGCGGGACCACCGGTTACGTCCGCCTGGACGACGAGCGCTACGAGGCCCGCGACGTGCAGAACGCCGTCGGTCTCCTGGTCGATGCCGGGGTCGCCGACGCGACGAAGATCGGCGCCACCGGTGAGTCCTATGGCGGCGGCGTGTCGATGGAGCTGGCCACGCTCAAGGACCGGGTGATGCAGAGCGATGGCAGCCTGCAACCGTGGCGCAGCCCGGCCGGGACACCGCTGTCGATCGCGGCCGCCGCCCCGATGATCCCGTGGAGCGACCTTGTGTACTCGTTGACCCCCAACGGCCACACCCTCGACTACCACGTCGCCTCTCCAACCGACGACCTGAACCCGATCGGCGTGGTCAAGAACTCGTTTGAGGCCGGGCTGTTCGCGCTGGGCGAGGCTAGCGGCACCTACTCGACGCCCGGCATGGATCCGCAGGCCGACCTCACTTCCTGGTTCAGCGCCGTCAACCAGGGCGACCCGCCCAACTCGCAGGACGCCTTCATCAGCGACACCATCGCTCGCTATCACTCGGCCTACTACCTGCTCGACGGGGCCTACGGCGCGGCCAAGGAGCCTCCGCCGCCGCTGCTGATCGCCAACGGGTTCACCGACGACCTGTTCCCGGTCGACGAGGCGCTGCGCTACCGCAACCTGGAGCACGCGCTCTACCCGTCGGACCCGATCTCGCTGTTCGACGGAGACTTCGGCCACATGCGCGCGCAGAACAAGGCGGGAGACAAGCAGCTGCTGTCCGCCCGCATTCAGACGTTCTTCGACCACTACCTCAAGGGCCAGGGTGCGCAGCCGGCCTCTGACTTCACGGCGATGAGCGAGACCTGCGGCAGCGGTCAGGCGTCGGGCGGCCCGTACACCGCCTCATCATGGGCCGGCCTGCATCCCGGAGAGGTCGACTGGGCGCCCAAGCCCTTCGCGCAGACCATCTCATCCAGTGGCGGTGATCCCACGGTGAGCAAGACCTTCGACCCGGTGGCCGGCGGCGGCGCCTGCGCCACCGCGCCGGCGAGCGACGAGCCAGGCAGCGCCACCTACCGCCTGCCTCCTGCGACTGGGGCCGGGTACACCCTCCTCGGGTCCCCGACCGTGATCGCCGACCTCAGCGTCACCGGTAGCTACCCCCAGATCGCCACCCGGCTGCTTGACGTCGACCCGGCCGCGGGCACCGAGACCCTGGTCGCGCGGGGTCTGTACCGCCCGGACCCGACGCACCCCGGCGGCGTCCAGGTGTTCCAGCTACACCCTGGCGCCTGGCATTTCGCCGCCGGGCACATCCCCAAGCTCGAGCTGCTCGGGCAGGACGCGCCGTACGCCCGACCCAATAACGAGCCGTTCACGATTTCGGTGTCGGACCTCGAGCTGCGCCTGCCGGTGCACGAGGCTCCTAGCTCCGCTGGAGCCGGACCCGGCCGGGTGGTCACCAGTCCCCGGCCGCCGTTCGTTCCGGGTCGGCTGTGCGGCAACCGTCCCTTCTCACGGACCGCCAAGGGAAAGGTTCGGGCCTCGCGGACGGCACTGTTCGTCTCGGGCAGCGCCGGCGAGCAGCCGTGCGCCCACGCCACCAGCAGCATGCTGCGCCGCCAGCACGTCAAGCGGGTCCTGATCACGATCTACCGCCCGGCGGGGGGCGGCCGCTGCCGCTTCCTGCTCTCGAGTGGCAGGTTGAGCCAGCCCCGGGCCTGCTCGCGGCCGGTCACGTACCGAGCCCACGGCACAGGCAGCTGGAGCCTGCGCCTGCACGTCCACATCTCGCCGGGGACGTACCTGGTTCGCTCCGACGCGGTCGACGGCTACAACCGCCACCAGCGTCGCAGCGCCAGCTCCGTGGTCCGGATCAAGGTGCACTGACACACCCTGCGCCTGAAAACCGCCTGCGCCTGAAAACCGCCGCCCGGCGTTTCTTCGGGCCTTACCCCCGGAGGTACAGTGTGGGAGTGAGTTTGCGCGCACAATCAACGCCCGGCGAGGAGCCCGAGGCGGCGGGCGCGCTTCGGGTCCGGGCCAGCGCCGCGCAGGTGCTGGCGCCAGGCGATGGTCCCGCCGCCCAGGCCCCGGACCGGCCCGAACTGTCTGACCCCGCGCTGTACATCAACCGCGAGCTCTCGTGGCTCGATTTCAACGACCGGGTGCTCCAGCTGGCCGAGGAGGAATCACTGCCGCTCATCGAGCGGGTCAAGTTCCTGGCCATCTTTGTGACCAACCTGGACGAGTTCTTCATGATCCGGGTGGCCGGCGTGCACGACCAGGTCGAGGCTCGGATCGACGCCCGCGGCCCCGACGGGCTGTCCCCGATGCAGACGCTCGAGCGGATCGCCGAGAAGGTGGCCGCGCTCGACGACCGGCACTCGCGCCAGTTCTTTGAACGGGTGAGGCCGGCACTGGCCGAGAACGGCATCCGGATCGTCTCCTACTCGGAGGCCGATGCACCTCCGGGGGCTATAGCTCGCCACTTCCGGGAGCAGATCTTCCCCGTACTCACCCCGCTGGCCATCGGCCCGGGCCGTCCCTTCCCCTATATCTCCAACCTCTCACTGAGTCTGATCGTGCGCCTCCGCGACCCAGAGCTCGACCATGACTCGTTCGCCCGGGTGAAGGTCCCCAAGGAGGTGCTCCCCCGGTTCGTGGAGGTCACCGAGGGCACCTTCATCACGCTGGAGGACATCATCGCCAGCCACCTGGACGCGCTGTTCCCAGGCATGGAGATCATCAGCTACGACTACTTCCGGGTCACCCGTGACGCCGACTTCGAGGTCTCCGACGAGGCCGACGACCTGCTCCAAGCCGTGGAGGACGAGCTGCGCCGCCGGCGGTTCGGCGAGGTGGTCCGGCTCGAGGTCGGTGCCGGTATGGATCCGGTGCTCCGGTCACGACTGATCGAGTGGCTGGACGTGGACGAAGTGCAGGTATACGACGTCAGCGGAGTGCTCGATCTCAGCGACCTGTGGCAGATCGCGTCGCTGGACGGCCACCCCGACCTGCGCCTGCCCCAGTGGACCCCGGTGCCCCATCCCGCGTTCGTGCCTGGCCCCACCGCTCAGGACGACAAGGCGGACATCTTCGCCCCCATGCGCGCGGGTGACGTCCTGGTCCATTACCCCTACCAGTCGTTCGGCTCGAGCGTGGAGCGGTTCGTCGAGCAAGCGGTCGATGACCCCAACGTGCTGGCCATCAAGATGACGGTGTACCGGACCTCGGATGACTCGGCGCTGGTGCCGTCGCTGATCCGCGCCGCCGAGCAGGGCAAGCAGGCGGTGTGCCTGGTCGAGCTCAAGGCGCGCTTTGACGAGCGGCTGAACATTCGCTGGTCACGAGCCCTGGAGAAGGCGGGCGCCCACGTGGTGCATGGGATCCCGGGGCTGAAGACCCACGCCAAGGCGATCCTGGTGGTGCGCCGCGAGCGCGATGGCGTGCGTAACTACGTGATGATCGGGACGGGCAACTTCCACGCCAAGAACGCGCGTCTGTACGAGGACTTCGGCCTGTTCACCACCGACCGGGAGCTGGGGCAGGAGGTGGCCAACCTGTTCAACACGCTGACCGGCTACGGACACCCAGCCCGCGAGCGCAAGGTGTTGGTGGCCCCGTCGTGGCTGCGCGAGCCCCTGATCGAGCAGATCGACCGCACGATTGCCGCCCACGAGGCCGGGCAGGAGTGCCGGATCGTGATGAAGATGAACTCGCTGGTCGATCGGCGCTGCATCCAGGCCCTGTACCGGGCCTCCCGGGCCGGGGTGCCGGTGGATCTGAACCTCCGCGGCATCTGCTGCCTGCTCCCTGGGGTTCCGGGAGTCAGCGAGACGATCAACGTGGTGTCGGTGGTGGGGCGGTTCCTCGAGCACTCCCGAGTCTTCGCTTTCCACCGCGGGGATGAGCACACCTACTACATCGGCTCGGCCGACCTCATGCCCCGTAACCTGGATACCCGGGTCGAGCTGGTCACGCCGGTGGAGGATGAGGAGCTGAAGGCCGAGATGGCCGACACGTTGGAGCGCTGCCTGGCCGATGACACGTTCGGGTGGAGGCTGGACGCCCAGGGCGGCTGGACCCGCCGCACCGGCGGCCTGCGCTCGGTGCACCGCGAGCTCATGGAGCGCGCGTTGGCCCAGTGGTCGGTGGCCAGTAGCTGAGATTCCCGCGGCCGGGCTCGGGGGAGGTTTACCGCGGGCCCGCGTAGAACGACCGCGGGCCCGCGAAACCTTCTACGGCTGCTGCTGCTGAGGCTGGCTCTGCGGCCGCGTGCCCAGCGTCAGCTTGATCTGCTGCGTGCCACCGCCGCGCTTGACCTTCAGCGTCACCGTCTGGCCCGGCGAATAGGTGTCGACCGTCTCGATGAACTGCTGGGTCGAGGAGATCGTCTTGCCGTCGATCGCGGTGACCAGGTCGCCCTGCTGCAGGCCCGCGGTGGACGCTGGGGACCCGGGCTGGACCGAGCTGATGCTGGCGCCGCCTGCCGAGTTGCCGTTCAGGAACACGCCGACGTAGGCGTGCTGCACGGTCTTGCCGGCGAGGATCAGGTTGGCGATGTGGGCCACCATGTTGGACGGGATCGCGAAGCCCACACCGGAGCTCGAGCCCTGGCCCTGGGCGGTGGTGTTGTTGGTCTCAATCTGATCGGCCAGTCCCAGCACCCGCCCGGAGCCGTCGAGCAGCGGACCGCCCGAGTTGCCCGGGTTGATCGGCGCGTCGGTCTGGATGGCGCCGGCGATCGTGAAGTTGTTAGGCGCGGTGATGCTCCGGCCCACGGCGCTGACGATCCCCTGGGTCAGGGTCTCCGGGAGGCTGAACGGGCTGCCGATCGCCACCACCGGATCGCCCACCTGGACGGCCGAGGAGTTGGCCAGGGGGATCGGGTGCAGCTGCGAGGCCGGGACGTCCACGTGAATCACCGCGACGTCGGTCGACGGGTCGGAGCCCACCACCTTGGCGCTGACCTTCTTGCCGTCCTCGAACGTGACGGTCACCGAGCTGGCGCCAGCCACCACGTGCTCATCGGTGAGGATGTTGCCCTTGGTGTCGTAGACCATGCCTGCCCCCTCGCCCTGGGTCTGCTGTCCGCCCCCGAACGGGAACGTGCTACCCGAGCCGCCGCTGGACGTGACCGTGATGTCGACCACGCCAGGCGAGGCCTGGCGATAGATCTGGTTGACGCTCAGGCCCTTGCTCGAGGACGGGCCACCGCTCAGCGAGGTGGGGATCGGCGCGTTGGAGCTGGACTGGAAGACGGTGGTGGTGGATTGGCCGCCACCGGCGCCGCTGCTCACGGCCCACGCGATCAGACCGCCGGCGGCAGCGCCGGCGAGCACGGTAAGAAGTCGGTTCTTGAGATTCATCTTGGTCGTCGTACCCCGAAGGTCGAAGGTTCAGGCAGCAGGTGGGAGCGGCGGGCCGCCGTCGGGTCCGCTCGGTGGCTCGTCTCCGGCGCCACCGCGGAGGCCGCGGAGCCCGGGTGGTCCCGGCGGTCCCGGCGGCGGCGTGCCGTTGACAATACGCGGCAACATCTGGGTCAGCTGATCCAGGCGCTGCTGCTCCTCAGTCTTGGTGATCTGCCCGACGGCCACGGCTTTGTCGAGCTTGGACTTGGCGTCGGCCGAGATGGCCTGCTCCAGCCCGCTCACCGACTTGTGCTGCGCGTCGGCGATCTGGGCCAGTGATTTGCCGGACTCAAGCTGCTGATCAAGCTTGTCTCGGCTCAGCCCCAGGTAGGAGGCCGCGCCGGCACCCAGGAAGCCGGGGCCGTGCAGTCCGCGGTGGCGGAACCCCAGTCCGCCCGGCGGGATTCCGGGCGCCTGCTGGATCCGCTGCGTGAGGTAGTTGGCCTGCGCCCGGGTGAGCTTGCCGGCTTTGACGGCCGCATCGATCTGGTCGATCATCGCCGCCTTGAAGGCCGCGGCCAGCTGGCTCGGGCTCACGTTGAGGCGGTGAGCGGCGTCGTTGAGGACAGCCTGCTCGTGGTCTTCATCCCCACCGGACTGAGTGGCCGCGTACGCGCCGCCACCGAGCGCGGCCATCACCACGGCGGCCAGTGGGATGAGAATCTTTGGCTTCAGCATGGAGCGGATGCTGGCAGTCCAGGGTGAGAGGTCCGTAAGAAGCTAGCCCGCGGATCGTAAGAAGCGGCAGGCGAGAATCTCCCGCAGTTCAGCTGCCACTTCGTGCGGCTTCTCGGCGAGCCGCTCCCAGGTGATCCGGATCGTCACGTAACCCCGCGCCAGCAGGGCCGCGTCACGCCGGCGGTCGTTACGGAAGCTCGTGCGGCTGCGGTGGTGGGTCCAGCTGTCCAGCTCGACGATCACCTTCGCGTCCGGAAACAGCGCGTCGACCTCATAGCCGCCGATCTTTGTGTTGATCCGCGCCATCGGCAGGTCGTATCGCTTGAGGTAATCGATGAAATCGAGCTCCCAGTCAGACCGGGTGGGCTCTCGACTGATATCGACTGACCGGAGCTTGGCGGCACCACGGTGGTGGGGATACCGGGCCAGGACCTCGGCCAACGGGTCTGGTTGCAGGTAGCCGGCATTTCGCAGGTCATCCACCGCCCGCTCGAGCTGCCTATCGGTCAGGCGCGGGGCGAGGTCAAGCGCGGTGCGGGCGGGACTGGTCACCGGCAGGCCTCGGTTGACCGCCCGGTCGTTTCGGTGCAGGGCGGCATAGTGCACGATGATCCCGGAGCGCCGGTGCCGATTGGGCGCGGTTACCTCGAACGGGGCCTTGAAGTGCTTCTCCAGGCCCCAGACGGCAGCCGCGGAGCCGTGGCTCAGGACAGCGCCCGCGCCACACGCCATGAGCGCCGCGTACGCCCGGTCGTGGGGCAGGGTCGGAAGGTGCCCCACCGCGTAGATGCCGGCGTGGACGCGGATGAGGCGGCCGAGCTTTTGGCGGTAGTCGATCTCGTTCTTCGACATCCCAAGCGCGAGACATTGCCGACGCGTCACGTAGCCCCGCTGACGCTTGGCCAAGGCCGCCAACCGCCGATCGATGTCACTTTTCCTGAAATGGTCAGGACTTTCGTCCACACCATTAAGAGGGCTAGCGAACCGGCTTTTCGCCCCCCAAGGCGACGAAAAAGTCCAACGCCGCCGGATTGGCCAGCGACTCGCGGGAGGCGGCTTGCTCCGCCGGAACACCCATGAGGATGCGCTTCACCGGCACCTCTAGCACCTTGCCGGACAGCGTGCGCGGGACCTCGGGAATGGCCCGGACCTCGTCCGGCACGTGGCGGGGCGAGCAGTCCTGACGAATCCGCGCGCGCACGCGCGCGACCAGCTCGTCATCCAGCGACACCCCGTCGCGCAGCACCACGAACAGCATCAGCCATCCGTCTGTGCCGGGCCGCGGCACGTCGATCGCCAGCGCATCCACCACCTCATCGAGCGCCAGCACCGCCCGGTAGAGCTCGGACGTACCCATGCGGACGCCGCCCCGGTTGATTGTCGAGTCCGAGCGGCCGTAGATGATTGCGGTGCCGCGATCGGTGATCTTGATCCAGTCGCCGTGCCGCCACACGCCCGGGTACATCTCGAAATAGCTCTCCCGGTATCGCGACCCGTCCTCGTCTCCCCACAAGAACAGCGGCATCGAGGGCATGGGCTGTGTGATCACCAGCTCCCCCACCTCGTCGACCAGCGGCCGTCCGGACGGGTCCCAGGCCTCGACCGACGCTCCCAGCATCCGGCCCTGCAGCTCGCCCTCGTAAACGGGCAGCGTCGGCACGCCACCCACGAACGCGGTGCACATGTCGGTGCCGCCCGAGGTGGAGAAGAGCCACAGGTCGGGCCCCAGGTGCTCGTACAGCCAGTCGAAGCCCTCCGGCGACAGCGGCGAGCCGGTCGATCCCACCGAGCCCAGCGCGGACAGCGGCCGCTCTGGGCTACGCGGCGACACCCCCTCCTTCATGCACGAGGCCACGAACGCAGCCGAGGTGCCGAAGGTGGTCATCCCGGTCTCCTCCGCGAGGTCCCACAGCCGCTCCAGCGACGGGTAGCCCGGGTTGCCGTCGAACAGCACGATCGAGGCGTCGGTCAACAGCACCCCGACCAGGAAGTTCCACATCATCCACCCCGTGGTCGAGAACCAGAAGAACCGGTCCCCCGCCTGGGCATCCAGATGCAACACGCCCTTCTTGAGCTGCTCGACCAGGATCCCGCCCTGGCCGTGGACGATCGGCTTGGGCAACCCCGTGGTCCCCGAGCTGTAGAGCACCCACAGGGGGTGGTCGAACGGCACCGGCGCGAACTCCAGCGGCGCCGATCCCCGAAACTCCGCGGGCCAGCCCTCGCCGGACAGGTAGCCGAAGCTCACCACCGGCGCTCCGATCGCGCCCGAAATCTCGCGCACCTGATCGCGGCGATCAAAGTCCTTGCCGCCATATCGGTATCCGTCCACCGCCAGCAATACCGACGGCTCGATCTGGGCGAACCGATCGACCACGCTTCGCACCCCGAACTCCGGCGCCGCCGAAGACCAGATCGCGCCCAGCGACGCGCAGGCCAGGAACGCGGCCGCGGTCTCCGGGATGTTGGGCATGTAGGCGGCCACCCGGTCGCCCTCCGCCACGCCGAGCGCGCGTAGCCCGGCGGCCACCGCCGCCGTCTCCGCTCGAAACCGTCCCCACGTCCAGGCCTCGACCTCCGGGCGCAGCTCGGACGCGTGCCGCAATGCCACGTCAGCGTCAGCGCGCCCCCGGAAGATGTGCTCGGGGTAGCTCACCCGCGCGCCCGGGAACCACTCGGCCCCCGGCATCTGCCTCGAACCCAGCACCGCCGACGGCTCCTGCGCCCACTGGACCTCGCAGAACTCCACGACCGAGGACCAGAACCCCTCCAGGTCGTCGACCGACCACCGCCATAGTTCGTCGTAGTCCGCAAACGAGAGCCCGCGCGCCTCACCCAGCCAGTGCTGGTACCGGGTCAGCGTGGCCCGCTCGATCCGCTCAGCAGACGGCGTCCACAGGACCTCGGGAGCGGTGGCCGTCATCGCGAGGAGTATGTCCGATCGCCTCGGCGCGGCGCCGCGCCCGGGGCCCCGTCGCTAGCCCCGAGCGCGTCGCCGCGCGTCGGCCGTCCGGCCGACCCCCAGCCGTGAAGAGTCCCGGTCAGCGATCTGGTTCGGGCTTGTCCTTCGGCTGGGTGGCGGCCAGCGCCTGCTCGCGCAGCTGCCACCGGATGATCGCCAGCTCCACCAGCTTGTCTCGAAGCGTCGCCATGGCAGCAGGATCGCGCTGAGGGGCCGGGGCCGGTACGGCCCCAGGGCCCGAGATCGATTCGCCCGGGTTGTCCACGGGGCCAGTACGCGATGATCCGCACCATGCACGACGTCAACGCCCCCGTCACCGGCACCGTGATCTCGGTGGCCCACGAGCCCGATGAGGAGGTTCGAGCCGGCGACGCGCTGCTGGTGCTGGAGTCGATGAAGATGGAGCATGAGGTGCTGGCCGATGTCGGTGGCCTGGTGCGCAGCATCGAAGTCGAGCTGGGCCAAACGGTGCAGGAGGGCCAGCGAGTGGCGGTGGTCGAACCCGGGGAGGTGGCCGCGCGGGCGGCGCGCGACGGAGAAGACTCGGGGGGTCCGCGCGCCGATCTGGAGGCGGTGATTGAGCGACACGCGCTGACCCTGGACGGGCACCGGCCCGAGGCAATCCAGAAGCGCCACGATCAAGACCGCCGCACCGCGCGGGAGAACCTCGACGACCTGCTCGACCCGGGGACCTACGTCGAGTACGGGCCGCTGATCTTCGCCGCTCAGGAGCAGCGGCGCTCCAAGGACGACCTGATCCGGCGCACCCCGGCCGACGGCCTGGTGGCCGGCGTGGGCGACGTCAACGGTCATCCCACCGTGGCCATGTCCTACGACTACACGGTGCTGGCCGGGACTCAGGGGATGCGCAACCACCTGAAGAAGGACCGGCTGTTCGAGATCGCGGAGCGACGCCGCCTGCCCGTGGTGCTGTTCGCCGAGGGCGGTGGCGGGCGTCCGGGCGACGTGGACTGGCCCCACGTGGCCGGGCTGGACTGCCGCGCCTTTCACCTATTCGCCCAGCTCAGCGGCTGGGTTCCGCTGATCGGCATCGCCTCCGGCTACTGCTTTGCCGGCAACGCCGCCCTGCTCGGGTGCTGCGACGTGGTCATCGCCTCGGAGGACTCGAGCATTGGCATGGGCGGCCCGGCCATGATCCAGGGCGGCGGCCTCGGCGTGTTCGAGCCCCAGGACGTCGGCCCGATCGATGTGCAGTGGGGCAACGGCGTGGTCGACCTCCGGGTGGCCGACGACGCCGAGGCGGTAGCCGCCGCCAAGCGGTACCTGGCCTACTTCCACGGCGTGACCGAGCCGGCCGAGCCACGCGACCTGACCGCTCTGCGCAACCTGATTCCGGCCCATCGCAAGCGCACCTACGACGTCCGCCAGGTGATCGATGCTCTGCTCGAAGACGTGCTCGAGCTGCGGGCCGGCTGGGCGCCGGGCATAGTCACCGCGCTGGCCCGTCAGGACGGCCAGCCGCTGGGGGTGATCGCCAACGTGCCCACCCACCTGGGCGGCGCGATCGATGCCCCCGCGGCCGACAAGGCAGCGCGGTTCATGCAGCTATGCGATGCGTTCGCGCTGCCGATTCTGTTCCTGTGCGACACGCCCGGGTTCATGGTTGGGCCGCAGGCCGAGCAGACCGCGACCGTCCGGCACTTCGCCCGGATGTTCAACACCGGCGCCAACCTCAGCGTCCCCATCGGCACGATCGTGCTGCGCAAGGGCTACGGGCTGGGGGCTCAGGCCATGGCCGGCGGAGGCTTCAAGGCCGGCCGGTTCTGCGTG